>JAFLRS010000046.1 GCA_022511355.1 Alistipes sp. | reverse complement strand
CCTATGAGCAGCGTATCGACCAGATGCGTCTGACCCACGATGACCTTCGACATTTCGTTGCGCAGCGTATCCACGAATACCGATTCGCGTTCGATGCGTTCGTTGAGTTCCTTGATGTTTACAACTTCCATTCTATTCCGTTATTTGATTTTTTTCTTCTTTGCTCTGCGTTTGCTGTCGCGCACGGGCGTGACATTCGTCATAACGCGCAATGCGCAAATATATTGCAAAAATAGTAAAAAGTCGTTTAATTGTTACACTTTTCGAAATCTTGAGGCTGCGGTCAGCGGGGTTTCTTCCTGAAGAACCACGCTTTCTGCCGTTTTTTGTCCTCCTGCCGGCGAGCCACGAAGAGTTTTTCGCCCGTATAGGGGTCGCGTCCCGTGCGGAACATCACCGACGACAGAGTCATGGGTGTGGGCGTGAGGTCCTGAACCTGTTCGAGCGTGAAGTTGAGACGTCCCAGCACCTTTTGCGAGAGGGCCTGCATATCGCGTTCGGTGCAGCCCGGATGCGACGATATGAAGTATGGTATCAGCTGATAGTTCAATCCTTCGCGCCGGCACGCTTCGCGGAACTGGGTGTTCAGACGCTCGAACATTCCGAACGGCGGTTTGCGCATAAGTTGCAGAACCCGTTCTTCGGTGTGTTCGGGCGCCACCTTCAGACGGCCCGAGGTGTGATGCTTCACCACGGTTTGCAGATAGCGCGGTCCGTCGAAGAGGTCGTAACGAATGCCGCTGCCTATGAAGGCTTTTTTGAGTCGCGGCACGGCGCGGATTTTCTCGTAGAGGTCGAGCAGACGGTCGTGCGAATTGTCGAGATTGGGGCACATTTCGGGGTGCAGACACGACGGCCGTCGGCATTTGCGGCAGGCTTCGATGTTGCGTCCGTGCATTCCGTACATATTGGCCGAGGGTCCTCCCACATCCGAGATGAAGCCTTTGAAACCGTCGCTGCGTGCGAGGGTTTCGATTTCGTCGAGAATCGATTTTTCGCTGCGCGAGGTTATGAATTTGCCCTGATGCGCCGAGATTGTGCAGAATGCGCAGCCGCCGAAGCATCCGCGGTGGATATTGACCGAATTTTTAATCATCTCCCATGCGGGAATGTCGCCGCGGCCGCGATAACGCGGATGAGGTGCGCGTTCGTAGGGGAGAGCGAATGCCCGGTCGAGTTCTTCGGAGGAAAGGGGTTCGTGTGCGGGGTTCACCACCACGTATTTGTCACCGGTGCGCTCCACGAGAACCGATTCGGGCGACATCAGATTGCTTTGGGTCTCCTCCTCGACGAAGTTGGCCGCAAAGGCGGCATCGCTTTTCATACACTCTTCGTAGGAGTGCAGTTCTATTTTGTTTTCGATTTTCGAGACATACTGCGCGTCGGCCGTGAAGGCCACCTGTTTGAGTCGGCGCAGCAGTTTCATGTTGAAATTTCCGTTGCGGACCGTGCGTGCTATTTCGGGAATCGTGCGTTCGCCCATGCCGTAGGCGAGCAGATCGGCGCCGCTTTCGACGAGAATCGAGGGGCGCAGCGAATCGCTCCAGTAGTCGTAGTGGGTAAGTCGGCGCAGCGAAGCCTCGATGCCTCCTATGACCACCGGCACATGGGGATAGAGTTGTTTGAGTATGCGGGTGTAGACCGTTACGGCGCGGTCGGGTCTGAAGCCCGCAGCTCCGCCTGCGGTATAGGCGTCGTTGCTGCGCAGCCTCAGATTGGCGGTATAGTGATTGACCATCGAGTCCATGGCTCCGGCCGAGACTCCGAAGAAGAGCCGCGGAGCGCCCAGTTTGGTGAAGTCGCGCAAATCGTCGCGCCAGTTGGGCTGGGGCACCACCGCCACGCGCAGACCTTCGGCCTCGAGCAGACGTCCCACCACCGCCGAACCGAACGAAGGATGGTCGATGTAGGCGTCACCCGTAAAGAGAATGACATCCGCACACTCCCATCCCAACCGCTCGAGCTCTTTTTTTGTAGTGGGCAGGAACATTACTTGAGAGGCACCTCGGCCGACCCGATAAGATAACCGTCGGAATAGATTTGCACGGTGTAGGTTCCGGCGGTGAATCCGCTGCCGTTGTAGTAGATGCTCACGTCGATGTCTTCGTTTTGGTAATCGACCGAACGCGATGCCGAATAGGGAAGCGTTCCGCCTTCGAAGGTGAACGAGGTGGTCTCTTCGGTGGCGAGGACATAGCCGTCGGGGGCCGTTACGCGCAGATATATTTCACGGTTGCCTGTAGCGGCGAGTTCGTTGGCTGCGAGCGTAAAGTCGGCGCGGAGTATGGTTGCGCGATTGACTCTCGATACGGCTTTGTTGTTCTTGTTGATAGGTACGAGAGTTATGTCGCGGGCGCGGAGGATGGAACCCTGACGCACTTTGTTGTCGAGTTCGGTGGCTTTTTCTTCGGCGAGTTCCGCGCGGAGGGTTACCGATGAAATTTCTTTGCGGTAGGAGACGTTTTCGTCGATAAGTTTTTTGTTGAGGCTGTTGAGCGAGTCGATTTGCCGCAGATAGGTCTTCATGACCGAACGCAGAGTGCCCACCTCTTTTTCATACTCTTTGAGTTTTGCGTAGTTGAAGCGTCGTTCGCGTTTGAGTTGTTCGAGCATTTCGTTGGCGCGTTCGAGGTTGGCCGCGATGGTGTCGTTCTGAATCCGCAGGTTGTCGTATTCGTCGATAAGCTGTCCCAAATCGTTTTTGATTTCGTCGCGTTCGACTTCGAGCAGCTGATAGTCGCGCTGCTGCTGCCGGTTGATGTTGTAGTAGAGTACCGAGATTGCCGCCAGTATGACGGCGAGGATGCAGATTACGATTTTGTAGCCGCGCAGCGATTTGCGCATATCGGTTGCATAATCGTCATCGTAGTCGTTTTCGGGGGTGTAGCCGTAGTTTTTCTCTTCCATAGGGTTGTACATTTTTTGCAAAGATAGGATTTTTATCGTTCGGTTTTGCATTCGAGCGGATATTTCAGTCCCGAAAAGGATGAAATATAGGCGCATATCGACCCCACGCGTATGGGCGATTCCATATAGAGCGGGAATTTGTTGCGGTCGTCGCTGATCCACACCGTGAATTCGGTGCCGTCGGTGAAGGAGTATCCGTCGGAGGTGCCTATCTGGCAGGCGAATTTGAGGGTGTTGAAGTAGCCCTGTTTGGGGATTTTTTTGACTTCGCGTCCGAGGAAGCGGAAGTTGAGAGTGCGGACCGTATCTTCGAGAACCATTTCGAGTTGGCGGCAGTCGCCCTCGCAGAGGGTTTCGGCGTCGATGCTGCGCAGATTGAAGTACAGCGACACGGCATCCATTCCGTTTTCGCTTATGTTCATGGTTTTGGTTTTGGGTTCGTTTTCGCGTTTGCGCCACCACGTATGCACCTGCATATTGTCCCAATCGTAATCGTATCGGTTCCGGAATGTGTAGCGTCCCTCGTGGATATCGCCTTCGAATCGGAGCGAACGCAGCGTTTCGGGGTCCACCCACACCTTGTAGACGTCATCGATGTTGAAGAACAGGCGGAATGCGGGCAGAGTTCTGCCGCTTCCGGTGACGGTATAGAGTTCGCGTTCCTGCGACGAGTCGGTTGCGGTGACCACATCCACCGTCGCCACTTCGGTATTGGGGAAGAGTTTGGCCCGATAGCTCACGCGATAGTGGAGTTCTTCGCCCGGAGTGTAGATTTGTGCGTAGAGTGCGGCGGTTGTCAGCACGCACCATGCCGATGCAATTATTCGCTTTACCATAAATCGTTTATATGTAAAACGGAGTTTTTTTCAATTATTGTACAAAAATCACGAAATCATCGAAAAATCGGTATTCTTTTCGCCCGAATATTGTGTTTTGAGCCGGAGCAGACCTGCATTTTCGCTGCGTGAGAGCTGCGGGTCGCCGGCGAGGATGTCGATTGCGGCCTGCTGTGTGGTTTGCAGAATCTGCGTGTCGAGCGTGGGGTTGGCGATTTTCAGGTCGAAGGGGGTTCCGCTCTGGAGGGTGCCGTTGATGTCGCCCGCGCCTCGCAGTTTGAGGTCGAGTTCGGCCAATCGGAATCCGTCCGAGGTTTCGCACATGGCATCGAGACGCTGACGGGCTTCGCGCGAGAGTTTTTCGCCCGACATGAGTATGCAGTAGGACTGACCTCCGCCGCGGCCCACGCGTCCGCGCAGCTGATGCAGCTGCGAGAGTCCGAAACGTTCGGCCGACTCTATAACCATCACCGTGGCGTTGGGGACGTCCACTCCCACCTCGATTACCGAGGTGGCCACCAGTATGTCGGCTTCGCCATTCTTGAACTGACGCATCGACTCCTCTTTGTCTTCGGGTTTCATCTGTCCGTGGCACACCGCGACGCGGTATTCGGGCAGCGGAAAGTCGCGCGAAAGGGCTTCGAAGCCGTCGGTAAGGTCTTTGTAGTCCATGCTTTCCGATTCGCGGATGAGCGGGTATACCACATACACCTGACGGCCTTCGGCAATCTGTTTGCGCATGAATCCGAAGAGGCGCAGACGTGCCGAATCGTAATAATGCACCGTTTTTATCGGTTTTCGTCCTGGGGGCAGTTGGTCGATTACCGATACGTCGAGGTCGCCGTAGAGGGTCATGGCGAGGGTTCGCGGAATGGGTGTGGCGGTCATTACGAGGATGTGCGGCGGTTGCAGATTCTTGGTCCACATACGTGCCCGCTGCTCCACTCCGAAACGGTGCTGTTCGTCTATCACGACGAATCCCAGATTGGCGAAGCGCACCGAATCCTCTATCAGTGCATGGGTTCCTATCAGAATGTGTACCGAACCGTCGGCGGCACCCTCCATCGAGGCATTGCGTTCGCGGGCTTTGGAGGCTCCGGTCAGTATGGCCACATTCACTCCGAGACCTTCGGTCATCCGCTTTATGGTGGCGAAGTGCTGACGGGCCAGAATCTCGGTGGGAGCCATCATGCAGGCTTGAAAACCGTTGTCGGCGGCCAGCAGCATCGAGAGCAGCGCCACTACCGTCTTGCCGCTTCCCACGTCGCCCTGCAGCAGACGGTTCATCTGAAATCCCGACACCGTGTCGCCGCGAATCTCCTTTACCACGCGTTTTTGGGCTTCTGTCAGCGGGAAGGGGAGTTTTTCGTTGTAGAATTTCGAAAAGAGTCCGCCCACGCGGTTGAACAGAAATCCGTCGCGGCGGCTCATGCGCGAAGTGCGCTGCGACTGTATGTTGAGCTGAATGCCTAAAAGTTCATCGAATTTGAGTCGGTACTGCGCCTGCCGCAGCAGTTCGGGCGACTGCGGAAAATGGATGTTGTAGAGAGCTTCGCGCAGAGGAATCAGTCCGTAACGGTGCATGATTTCTTCGGGCAGCGTCTCTTCGATTTTGTCGGCGGCCGTGTGCCACAAATTGAGAATTATATTGTAGAACCCTTTGGTGCCGAGCGAGTTGGAGAGTTTTTCGGTGGTGGAGTATATGCCCTGCAAACCGCTTTCGACCTTGCGCGAGAGGGCCTTTTCCATATTTTCGATTTCGGGGTGTATGACCGAGAGTTCGCCGCGGAAGAACGAAGGTTTGCCGAAGACCATATATTCGCGTCCGACCTCGATGCTTTTTTCAATCCATTTTGCGCTGTTGAACCACACGAGTTCGGCCGAACCCGTCGGGTCGGAGACGAAGACCGTAAATCGGCGTTTGCGGCCCGCACCGGCGAATGCCGTACCCGTCACGCGTGCCCGAAACTGCACGTAAGCGGCGCCGGGATTTTCGTCGATGTCGCCTATGCGGTAGACTCTTGTGCGGTCGATGTAGCGGTACGGGAAGTGCCACAGCAAGTCGCGCATGGTGACTATGCGCAGCTCCTTTTCGAGGAGCCGTGCGCGCATTTCGCCCACGCCCGGAACATACTGTACGCCGTTGTCGAGGAAATCTCTCATAGTGCAAAGATAGAAAAAACTCGGCAGACGCATCGCACTGCGCAAATTTTTCATATTTTTGCGGATAAAAGAGCAGCAATGACACTATCACGCTACATACGCCGGCCGAGCGACGAGGTTCGCGCGGGGAGTTGTGCGATAGGCGGCGGCAATCCGATAGCGGTTCAGTCGATGACCAACACTCCGACCTCGGACACGGAGGCGAGCGCGGCTCAGACCGAACGCATAGCCGATGCCGGTGCCCGCATCGTGCGTCTGACGGCTCAGGGACGCCGCGAAGCCGAGAATTTGCAACATATAATTTCGCGCGTGCGCGAGGACGGTTACGATACCGCCATAGTGGCCGACATACATTTCGTGCCCGAAATGGCCATGATTGCAGCCCGATATGTGGACAAGGTGCGAATCAATCCGGGCAACTTCCGCACTGCGAACGGCGAGTTGGAGGCTCTTTTGTCGCTCTGCCGCGAGCGGGGCGTCGCTCTGCGCATAGGTGTCAATCACGGTTCGCTGGCCAAACATATTTTCGACCGTTGGGGCGACACTCCGCAGGGCATGGCCGAATCGGCTATGGAGTTTCTGCGAATCTGCAAGCGCGAGAATTTCGGCAATGTGGTGGTCTCGATGAAGTCGAGCAATACGCGAGTCATGGTCTATGCCTACCGTCTGCTGGTCGAGGCTATGGATGCCGAAGATATGCATTATCCTCTGCATTTGGGGGTTACGGAGGCGGGCGACGGTCTCGAGGGGCGCATAAAGAGTGCCGTGGGCATAGGTGCGCTGCTGGCCGACGGATTGGGCGACACCATAAGGGTTTCGCTCACCGAAGCTCCCGAAAACGAGATTCCCGTAGGCGAGCTTTTGGTGCGTCATTTCTCCTGCCGCGAGGGTGAATTTCCGCTTTTGTCGGGCGAATACCGCCTGCCTGCGGAGTATTCGCGCCGCAGCGGGGTGGCGGTGCCGTTGGTTCACGACGAGATTCCTGCTGATTGGCGCATGATTAAGGCTGTTTCCCGAAATCCCACGGCGGAGCTGCGGGCTGCGATTCTGAATGCCGGCACCCGCGAACCGATAGCCGTTTCGTGCCGTTACGACGACGCCGACCTCACCGATATGGCCGTGAAGGCGGCGGCCGATTTGGGTCTGCTCTTCATCGACGGTCTGGCCGACGGCATAGCGATAGAGGCTCCGCAATTCACCTCTGCACAGCTGCGCGAAGTGGAGCTTATGATATTGCAGGCTTCGCGCGTGCGCATGACGCGCACGGAATATATTGCGTGTCCGGGCTGCGGACGCACCCTCTACGACCTGCAAAGCACGCTGTCGGCGATAAAGGCCCGCACGTCGCATCTGCCCGATTTGAAGATAGGCGTAATGGGGTGCATAGTGAACGGTCCGGGCGAGATGGCCGATGCCGATTACGGGTATGTGGGAGCCGCTCCCGACCGCATAACGCTCTATCGCGGACGCGAGGTGGTGGCCCGCAACATTCCGCAGGAGGAGGCTTTGGAGCGTCTTGTGGCCCTGATAAAGGCCGACGGACGCTGGCGCGAACCGCAAAAAGATTGAAACCGATATGCAGGAGATTGATTTCGTAATATTTTGGGTCGATGATTCCGACCCCGCATGGCGCGAGGCGTTCCTCGCGGCACGACGCACGGCCGCTCCCGAAGATGATGCTTCGGCAATACGCGTCCGCTGCTGGCACAATCTGGATATGTGGTTCCGCGGCGTGGAGAGCTTCGCTCCGTGGGTTCGGAGGGTGCATCTGGTTACGTGGGGGCATCTGCCCGCATGGCTCGAAACCCGCCATCCGAAACTCAACATAGTTCGCCACGAGGATTTCATCCCCGCAGAGTATCTGCCCACCTTCAATTCTCTCACAATAGGGCTCAATCTGCATCGCATAGAGGGACTTGCCGAACGGTTCGTGGTCTTCAACGACGATATGTTCCTCCTCCGCGCCTGCCGTCCCGACGACTTTTTCCGCAACGGTCTGCCGTGCGATATGGCCCGTTTGAGCGTGGTGCAGCCCTCGTCGATAGGCCACATTATCTACAACGACCTCGAACTCATCAACGCCAAATGGAGCAAACATACCGCGTTGCGTCGCAATCCGCTCAAATGGTTCAACTTCAGATACGGCCTCGGGAATCTGCTCAAAACCTTTACTCTGCTGCCGTGGAGTATGTTTACGGGCTTTATGGACCATCATGTTCCGCAGCCCTATTTGCGTTCGCACTGCTTCCGCTGCTGGGAGGAGTGGGGCCGTCAGCTCGACGAGACCTGCCGCCATACATTCCGTCATCTGAGCAACGTTTCGGACTGGCTTTTCCGTTACGATATGCTGGCTGCAGGCGAATTCTCTCCGCGCGGTATGTCGGACTGCCGTCTGGTTACGGTCGACGATTCGTCGGCCGACTCCGTATGCGCCGAGATAGAAAACCGCCGCTGCCGCATGATATGCATCAACGACAGCGAGTCGATTTCCGACTTCGACTTCATGCGCGCGCGTATATATGGTGCGTTCGAAACGATTTTACCCTCAAAATCGAGCTATGAAAAGCAGTGACATATCCGTAATCGTTCCGCTCTACAACAAGGCTGCCGAGATTGAACGGGCTTTGCTTTCGGTGGTGTCGCAGCGGGCCGTGCCGTGCGAAACGTTGGTTGTGGACGACGGTTCGACCGACGGCGGCGGCGACATTGCGGAGCGGTTTGCGGCTGCGCATCCCGAAGCGAACATAAGAGTCATACGTCAGCCGAACGGAGGCGTGAGTGCCGCCCGCAACAGAGCCATAGCCGAAGCGAAAGGCGAATATGCGGCTCTGCTCGATGCCGACGACTGCTGGACTCCCGAACACCTCTCCGACCTTGCGGACCTTTCGGAACGTTATCCCGACTGTACGCTCTATGCTTCGTCGTTTTCGGTGAACGACGGCCGCCGGACGGTTGCGGGCGATACTCCGCAGTGCGCGGGCAGGGTCGATTTCTTCGCCGTTTCGCTGCGCGGTTATGCGGTGATTCCCTCGTCGGCGGTTCTGCGTCGCGAGGATGTGATTGCCGCGGGCGGATTCCCCGAGGGTATGCGCATGGGTGAAGACCAGTATTTGTGGGTGAAATTGGCGCGTCGCGGAGCCGTGGCTCTTTCGCCGGCCCGCACTGCGATATACTCCAAAGCGGCTTCGAACCGTTCTGCGGCCATATATCGGCCCGAAGTGTGCCGGTTTTCATTCGAAGATTTGCTTGCGGGAGCCTCCGGCGACGCCGAACGCGAATACATAGCCCGTGCGGCTTTGGGCAAGGCTCTGACCGCGAGCGCAAAGGGCGGAACCGACGAAGCCCGCCGCGCTCTGACGGCGTTCGGATATACGCGTCACAATCGTCGCGCATGGCTGAAACTGCGCGCAGTGAATGCGCTGCCCGTTTCGTGGCGGCAGCCGCTGCTTAACATCTACAACACCCTTGCATGGGTGCTGGCCCGCAAAGGGCTGTAATCAACGCTGAGTGTAGACCACCTTCTTGGTGGAGAAGAATTCGTCGTCGAAGAGTCTCGAGATTTCGAATATCGTCCATCGTTTGCCCGTGAGTGCGAGTTCTTCGGCGAGCTCGCCCCCCTTGAGCGTCAGAATGCCGTTGGGCAGAGTTCCGCGGCAACCCTTCTCGATGCGGTTCCATACCCATTGCGTGAGGGTCGCCGAATCGGTTACGGCGCGCGAAACGACATAATCGAACCGTTGCGAAAGCTGTTCGAAACGGCAATTGACGGCGGTGAGGTTTTCGAGTCCGAGCGAACGCGACACCCCCTGCACGACGGTTATCTTTTTGGCGATGGAGTCCACGGCCGTGAATTGCGCTTCGGGGAACATTATGGCCAGCGGCACCGACGGAAAACCTCCTCCGCAGCCGACATCGGCTATCCGCGCTCCGGCATCGAAGCGGCACACCTTGGCTATGGCCAGCGAATGCAGCACGTGGCGGAGATAGAGCGACTGGAAATCTTTGCGCGAAATGACGTTGATTTTCGAATTCCAGTCGGCATACAGCTCCCCGAGCGCGGAGAACTGTTCGCGCTGACGGTCGGTGAGGTCGGGGAAGTAGTCGAATATGAGTTGTGCGTTCATCATTGTTGTTCGCCGTCGGTTATCATGCGGCACATACGTTCGCGTGCGCGGTGTATGCCGGTCTTGACGGAACCCATGGGCATTTGCAGTTTTTCGGCAATCTCTTCGTAGGAGTACTCTTCGAGGAACCGCAGTCGGAACAGAGTGCGGTGCTGCTCCGACAATTCGCCCAGAAAGCGTTCTATCTGCATACGCTGCTGCGAATTGATGATGCTCTCTTCGGGTGTGGGTCCGGTTGCGGCGGGCGACGAGAAGTGTTCGTCGATGGAGAGCGCGGTGCGGCTTTTGCGCGTGAAGTCCACCAGCGTATTGCGCGCTATGGTGTAGAGCCACTGTCCGAATGTGTAAGCGAAGTCGTAGCGGTGTATGTTGAGGTATACCTTGAGGAAAGTCTCCTGAAGCAGGTCATCGGCATCGGCATCGGTTCCGAGCCGCTGTGCGAAGAGTCGCCGTATGGCTTCGCGATAGCGGTTGAACAGATGTTCGAAAGCGGCATCGTCGCCCTGCAGGACCAGTTCGACCAGATGCCGGTCGTCGGCTATGATATACTGGTATATCTCCATACCGAGGGGTCTTTGCGGAGTAATGCGATGTCGGTTATGATGTCGAACAGGAGTCCGAATATGTCGTAGAACGGATATGCGGCGATGATGCCTTTTTCGCCGAGTCGTGCGGCGAGTTTCGAGACGCTGGTGGCGACTATAATGTACCGCACGACGATTAACAGAGCCGTGGCGGCGCAATATTCTATCGGCATGGTGACGAAAGCTGCGGCGGCCGTTGCGAAGAAGAGCAGACGGCTGTAAGGTTCCAGATGCAGACGGCTGCGCACCGATGCGGGATAGAGTCTGCGGCTCGAGCCGTAGAACCGGCGGCGTTTCATCCACTGACCCAGACCGCCTTTGTTGCGTTCGACCACCGTGGCGCGCGGCGACAGCACGATGCTGACGTTGTCGTCGCCTATAATGCGCCGTATGAAGAGGTCGTCTTCGCCGAGGGGCAGGTTGAGATTTCCGAATCCGTTCACGCCGAAGTAGAGCGATTTGGTGAAGCCCACGTTGCAGCGATGACCGCGATAGGGATGTCGTTCGGCGGCAGCGGCGAGCCATTCGGCCGACTGCATCATGCGGTCGATGCGGATGAGCCGTCCGAAGAGAGTGTCGCGCTGTTCGGTGCAGCAGTATCCCAGCACAATCTCTCCGCGCGAGAATCCTTTGGCCATGAGCGCCAGCCAGCGGCTGGTTCGCGGCGAGGAGTCGGCGGTTGTGAGTATGATATGTTCGTTGCGTGCGGCCTTGATTCCGACGTTGATAGCCATTTTGTGCGATATGGGGTATCGCGGTTTTATCGAGATTTTCGCGGCACGCAGATTGGGGAAAGATTCGCTCATGCGCGAGAGTTCGTCGTAGAAGTCGTTGTCGCGTCCGGCGTAGACGACGACCACCTCATAGGAGTCGTAATCCTGCGCGAGCAGACGGACGAGTCCGGTCTCCACGAAGTCGATGCTTTCGCCGAAGAGGGGCACGATGACCGACACGGCGGGATTTTCCGAATCGAGCCTCATGGGCCGTCGTGAATTGCGGTATTTGGACAGACGCACGTAGCGCACGGCATAGCAGTAGACCTGAATGCCGAACAGAATGATGAGCAGAGCCGCCAGAACGACCCCCATCCATCCGCACTCTTCGATAAAAAACTCCCAGTATTGCATGGTTTTCGGCAAATATTCGCGCAAAGTTAGTCAAAAAAAACCGCAATCCGAAAAATGTTCGCTATCTTTGTACGATTATATGGCTATGAAGTTCGAGATTTTTCACAAGGACCCCTGTTCGAAAGCGCGTTGCGGAGCCTTCACGACGGCTCACGGAACGGTGCAGACTCCCATATTCATGCCGGTGGGCACGGCTGCGGCGGTGAAGGGAATTTTTCATCGCGACGTGCGCGACGAGGCTCGGGCGCAGATTATTCTGGCCAACACCTACCACCTCTATCTGCGACCCGGAACGGCCGTGCTGGAGGAGGCCGGAGGCGTGCATCGCTTTTCGACGTGGGAGGGACCCATGCTCACCGACAGCGGCGGTTTTCAGGTCTTTTCGTTGGCCGCCTGCCGCAAACTCAAGGAGGAGGGGTGCCACTTCCGTTCGCATATCGACGGTTCGAAACATC
>JAFLRS010000045.1:1750-12251 GCA_022511355.1 Alistipes sp. | reverse complement strand
TCTGCCGTACTGCGGCCTATGTTTCGTTCCATTGTTGCGTTGTTTTTTGACTTATTTTTTGACGAACAGCATTACGAGCGTTATGACCATCGTTGCCAGCGAGGTCCAGAAGCTGTAGGTGTAGAACGTGCTTCCGTGGACGTTGGCCTGATTCTTCTTGACAAGAATCGGTTCGATGTAGATTATGTCGTTCTGCTGCAGATAGTATACCGGCGAGGAATAAAGCTCTTCGACCTTCAGCAGACTCACGCGGTAAGGAGTCTGGACACCCTTTTCGGTGCGCAGGACCAGAATATTTTCGCGATTGGCGGTCAAAGGCAGGTCGCCGGCTTCGGACAGAGCCTCGAGCAGAGTCACATGGTCGCGTTCGATGGTGTATCGGCCCGACAGTTCGCCCAGAAAGTAGTAACCCAAATCGGCATATTCGATTACGACGGTCGGCTCTTTGATGAGTCTCGAATCGAGGAGTCTGTATTTGATGTTGTTGGCCAGCTCCTGACGCGTCAGCCCTTCGGCCTTCACCGGACCCAGAACGGGCATATCGATATAGCCGCGGTCGTCCACCGTGTAGAGCGAATGGTTGCCGTTGCCGTCGCCCGTACCGTCGAAGAGGTTGAAAATCGACACCAACTCCTTGTCGCGGCTATGTATGACGATGCTGAGTTTGTCGCCGGGCTGCAGACGTATGGCCTGTGCTTCCTGAAGTATCATCGACACATTGGGCTGAATATCTTGCAGATACACCACTTTTTTCGACGACGCGCACGATGCGGCCGTCATGCAGCAAAACGCAACGGCCGTCATGACCGTCATGATTCTGTTTTTCATAAAATTCGAGATGTTAAAAATCGGTTATCGGGAGTGCCTTCGGGCACCGATATTGCGCAAAAGACAATTTTACTACTCCTGCACGGGCGCGTAAATAATTAAGGCCCTTGCAGTTATGTTGCACGGAGCAACGAGTTCGACATTTGATCGAACTCTCATTCCGCATTTTGTTTCGACTGTCGGCCCCGATAATCCTGCCGCGGTGCGGCATCGGATTTTCAAGGCATACGTTCAACCGCCATGTTTTAATAAAACATGGATGGTAGACGCAAAGATAGCAAATAAATGCCGATGTGCAAACAAAAGAGAGCAAAAAATCGCCTCCGAAAGGCGGGAGGAGGGGTTTTGTCAGCGGATGCGATAGTACAAAACGGTCTTTTTGCGGCAAATCGGGACCGGTTGCAATAACGTGAACGGGTGCAAAAAAAGAATCGGCAGCCGCACTTGCGGCTGCCGGAATCGGAGACGGGCACCGAACAGAAAAGCTGATTTGTGTGGTTGAAGTGAAGACGATGCCCGCTCCTCTAAACTTTAGAATTTGAAACCTACGTTCAGATAGAACGAATTGATTCTCATCGGGTATCTCTCGACTTCGCCATCCTCTTTGAGGGTCTCGTGCAGACCCTGATGCATTACGCCGAAGTCGAAGGTGAGCATCTTCCAGCTGATACCCGCACCGAACTTGCAATAGAAGCCTCCGGTAAGACCTTCCCAGTATCCGGGTTCGCGGTAGTTGAGCGACGAAGTGAGTACCGGCGAACCTCCCAGACTGAGGGTGATATAGGGCGACAAGTCATCGGTCACGGGATAGTAGCCCTTGAGGTTCACATAGATAGGCATCAGCAGGGTTCTCCAGCCTGCGATTTCGTCTTTGTCGTACTTGTAGTCGGGGAGAATCTTGCCGCCGGCATACTGCAATCCCAGACCCAGACCGAGATATCCGTACTGCGTAACGCGCACGCCGTGAGTGGTTTCGATGAACGGACGCGAGAAGTTGGTCTTCCATTTGAAGTTGTCTTCGACGTCATACATTTTGCCGCTTACGGCATATCCGAGATTAACCTCGCCCTGATACCAGATGCTGACATCGCGGAATGTTGTTGCGAATGTTTTGTTGCGTGTAACCTTCTGAACCGTAGTTTTTTGAGCGAACGATACGGCAGGAGCGGCCATAACGGCGACCAGCGCCAGAACAATAAATTTTTTCATACTGTTTGAATTTTATTGGTGATTATTTTTTCTCGATTATGCTCGATTCGGATTTGATTTTTCTCTCGTTGTCCACCGATTTTTCTTTGAGTGCGTTTTTAATCCAGTAGTCGCCCGCTTCGGCCGGTCTGAAGCTCTTGTATACGGCCGGATAGCCTATCATATCGACCTCCATGACATAGTAGCCGTTCACCTCTTTGGGGACCATCAGTTTTTTGCCCTCCGCATCGAGTATTATGGCACCGTTTTCGTCTTTTTGCGGCACCATCACATTGCGTGCGCTGAACTGGGGCATAACGATGAGGTCGGCACCGGTTTCGCGGCAGAAGTCGAATACGACCTGCGATTTAAGCTGCTGGAATTCGGGCGAAAGCGATTCGCCTTCGCGGTAGGATTCGCGGCGGTTGTTGTTGCGTGTGGTTTTGAGTATGAGATAGTAACGTCCGCTGTCGTTGGGGTCTTCGCTCGAGTGAGCCGTGCCGCGGAATATCGAATGTTCGATACGTCCTTTGGCATTGGGTTCGCCGAGGATGTCGATATCGGCGAGCAGCGGTTTCACCAGCATTTCGTAGCTGGCATCGAGAGCATAGGATTCGAACACCTCCTGTTTTTCCGATACGTTGGCCAATTTGGTGGAGGAGATGGTTTTGGTCACGGGTGCTGCAGTTGCAGGTTTCTGCGCGTCGGCCGAAGCTGCGCAGAACAGTGCCAGAACTGCTGCGATAAGAGTCTTCTTCATTGCTGAAAACATATTTGCATAAAGTTTATATCCTACTCATTTTACGGCTTTTCGGTTACTCCGCAGCACCTTTCGCATCGGGTCATACGCACACAAAAAAAGCGCGGTACTTTTTAGTATCTCGCTCCCTAAGGTGTTTGGCGTGACCCTGACAGACGGATAACGTAAAAAGCCCACGCCAAGGCGTGAACGTTCAATCCGTCACCTTTTCTGTCATCAATTAAGTCGCCAAACTTTTAGGGAGAAAGAATAGGTTAAAACGCTTTCTTCAATATGTTTTCAAGGTATGCGTATCTGCTACGCTATTGTATCATAGGCAATTTCAGTTGTTTTCGGGTTAATTGTCGTTTTGTTATTCTGTGCAAATATAAATGCTATTTTTACTTTTCGCAAATTTATGTTATCAATTTTTCTCGCGCAGCAGATGCAAATCGAAACGGTCGTTGTTCCACTCCCGACCTGCGGGCAGATATATCACCGGACGCGACGAATCGACACTCTTAAGCCACAGAAAGCTCTCCTGAGCATTTATGCCGTTGGCTGCACCGTCGCCAGCCCGGAAGGCGATTACCGAAGCATGGCTCTTGGCTTCATGATACATTTCCGCGGCTCGTGTCAGATATTCGGGTGTCAGTGCGGGGTCGTTCACGGCATTGCCGCCGCGTTTTATCGACCTGCCTCCGTTGGAGGTATCGACCGCCATGGCCGCTATCGCATATATGCCGGCCGAATCGCACGCCGAATAGAAATCGCCGGCAGCTTCGCCCGTTTTCAGCATCACGGCATTGCAGCCCTCCTCCCTGAGCTGCCGAAGCTCTTCGACGGTCACGGAGTTCGGCACCGTGCGCACATTCAGCGACTGAGGCACGCCGTTCACCGTCAGAACGTTGTCGGCGAACTTCACCTCGCGCAGACCCACCGGCACCGCCATGTTTTCGAGATAGCGTCCCTCGATTCTGTTGCGCAGCCGAAGCGTGAGCAGCGTCGGCGATTCGACGCTCCACAGCAGCTCTGCGGGAACCACCGCAACGAAACGGACCGTATCTTCGCCGCGCATTCCGAGCGTGACGTCGCGATAACCCGTCGCCAGCACGCGGTCGCCGTCGGCCAGTTCGTAGCTTATGCGGGCCTGTTTGGTGTTGAGCGCATCGGTCTTGACAGCTATCGCGGCCTCGAACACTCCGTCGCCCGAATCATTGAGCGTGGTTCGGCCGTCGATGTCGCGTATGCGCACCGTGGGTTGCGAAATCACCTCGGTGCGGCCTTTCCACACGGCATCGGCACGCAGCAGAGGTTCGCCCGATTCGGGGTCATCCATCACCATCCGCACCGAATTGAGTCCCGATTCGCACAGTTTGGTTATGTTGAACTCCGCCGCCGCGGCACCGTTGCTCACTCTGCCTGCATTGCGTCCGTTCACCTCGAGCGAATATCCGCCCGAAGCCGACCCCACGCGAAACAGCACCTGACGATTGAGCCACGCCGCAGGATAGACGAACTCCGACGAGAAACTTGTACCTTCATCGGTTTCGCTCCGTTTCCACTCGGTGAGCGGCACTATGTAGCGACTCGCACCGCCGGCATCGGATTCGGCCTCCCCGACCGAAGCATAAGGCCGCAATGCGCGGCGCGGAGCCTCCGACGCACGCTGCGCCGAAGCCGTACCGGCCACAACCGCAGCCAGAATCATGGCGGCAGCCGCACTTTTCAACTTCATAGCCATCATATCGCTTTTCGCGGGGCGACAATGCGGAATCAGACCGTCATTATCTCCTTTTCCTTCTTGTCGAGAATCGAATCTATCTGCTTCGAGAACTTTTCGAGCAGTTTTTGCGACTGCGATTCGCCGTCTTTCGATTCATCTTCGGGCATACCCTCCTTTATAGCCTTTTTGAATGTTTCGACGGCATCGCGACGCGCATTGCGCAGACTGATGCGTGCATTTTCGGCTTCGGAGCGGACCTGCTTCACCAACTCTTTGCGTCGTTCCTCGGTGAGCGGCGGGATTGTCAGACGAATCTGTTCGCCGTTGTTCGAGGGCGTGAGTCCGATGTTGGAGTCGAGGATAGCCTTTTCGATAAGGCGAATCATATTCTTGTCCCACGGCTGAATGAGTATTGTGCGGGCATCGGGAACCGTTACGCTCGCCACGCCCGAAACGGGAGTCTGCGAACCGTAGTAGTCCACCATAACGCCGTTCAGCACATTTACCGACGCCTTGCCGGCACGCACGTTGAGCAGCGACTCTTCAAGAAAATCAACCGCTTTGGTCATCTTCTGCGAAGCGGCATCGAGAATGGTTTTAGTATCCATGCGTTTACTGATTATTTAACGTATTTTCAATCATTTCGGTCAGTTCGGCGAACTCCTCCTCCTCGTAACCGATGCCTGTGAAGACCACTTTGCCGTCGGCATCTATCAGGAAGTTGCGGGGGATGTAGTTCGAAGCGAACAGCTGATAGACCGTCTGTTCGGGGTCGAGGGCCGCGGGGAAGCGGTATCCGTTGGCGGAGAGGAACTCCTCGACCGTCTCGCGAGCCTCGCCGCGCGATATCGCCACCATGCGGAACGGACGGCCGGCAAAACGGTCCACTATGTCGGACTGCACGTGCGAAAGTTCTTCGCGGCAGGGGGGACACCACGTAGCCCAAAAGTTCACCAGCACCACATTGCCGCGCTGTTCCGACAGCGTGAAGAGGGAGCCGTCAACCATTTCGACCGTAAAGTCGGGAGCCTCCATGCCCTCTTTGACGAGGGTGGTCTGCGAGTATTCATCCTCAACCTCTGCCGCAACTTCGGCCCCGGCGGGTTTGCTTCCGTCGGGAAGCAGTATTATGGCGGCAATCACGACGACCAAAGCCGCCACCAGACACGCTAATGTCACATTTCCTTTTTTCTTGTTCAAGCTCATATTTTTACAGTTTTACGAGCGTACCTATACGCTCTTGGTCAGACAGAAGTTTTTGCAGATTGCCGCGCGTATCCATATCGAAAACTATGATTTCGAGACGGTTCTCCTTGCAGAGCGTGAAGGCGGTCATATCCATTATGTGCAGATTCCGGCTGTAGACTTCGTCGAAGGTAAGTTCGTCGAAGCGTGTTGCCGAGGGGTCTTTTTCGGGGTCGGCGGTATAGATTCCGTCGACGCGGGTGCCTTTGAGCAGCACGTCGGCTTCGATTTCGACACCGCGCAGAGCGGCAGCCGAATCGGTCGAGAAATAGGGGTTCGAAGTTCCGCCGCCGAAGATGGTGACATAACCGGCTTCGAGATATTCCAGCGCTTTGGCTTTGGAGAAGTATTCGCCGACGGGTTCGGTGCGTATCGAGGTCAGCACTTTGGCCTTGACGCCGTTGTCCTCGAGCGCCGACTGAAGCGCTATCGAATTGATGATTGTGGCCAGCATACCCATCTGGTCGCCCTTCACGCGGTCGAATCCGCGTTTGGCGCCCTGCAGTCCGCGAAAGATGTTTCCGCCGCCGATGACTATGCCCACCTGCACGCCGCTCTCCGTCACGGCTTTAATCTGTTCGGCATACTCCTGCAGCACCTCGGTCGAGATTCCGTAGCCCTGCTTGCCCTGAAGCGATTCGCCGCTCAATTTGAGCAATATTCGTTTGTATTTCATAATCGTCATTGCGTATTTGCTACAAATATAGGTATTTTTTGCGCGACCGCACAATTATTTGCCAAATTGTTCGCACAAAAAAAAGCGGCCGTCGGTTGCAAACGGTCGCTTTTCGCATGAGCGGCTGATGGAGCCGCGGTTTAATAGCTCTTGGTTTTGGACTTGGCCGAAGCCGAAGTTTTGGTTGCGGACCGCGCGGCGGTCGGTTTGGCCGTACTCTTGCTCTGCGTTTTGCCGGCGTCGCTTTTGGTACGTGTGCCGAGTTTCGAAGTTGTCGAAACGCTTTTTTTGGCAGTTGTCGTTTTCTTTTCCATAGTTAAAGATTTTTAATGTGTTGCAGGTTTGCGTCGAGTGAACAGCGAGACGATAAGCAGCAGTATTACCGCCCCCAGAATCGAGGTCCACAACGTAGCGGCGGTGCCTGCGGGAATCCATCCGAAAAGGGATACGATCCAACCTCCGAGCAGACCTCCGACGAGTCCCACCACCAGATTCACGAAGAATCCCGCTCCGTGTCCTCTTACAATCAGTCCGGCGATGCATCCCGCCACCAGACCGATGAGCAAATACCATAAGAAATACATAATTTCGTTCGTTTTGTGTTACGACTGCAACCTATGCAAATAGCGTACCTATCCGACGCGGCACGAAAAAACGTCCGCTCCCCGATGCGGGAACGGACGCTGCGAAGATGTCGTTTTCGACTCTTTTTTATTTGCGGTTCTTCTGCCAGATGAGGGCTGCCGAACCCAGAATCGCGGCATTTTTGCCTTCGATGCCGCTGGGCAGAATCTCGACTTTGTTTTTGAATACGAAGAGCATATTCTCCTCCATGTACCACTTGGTGGGTTCGAAGAGGAGTTTGCCCGCCTTGGCCAGACCGCCGAAGAGGAAGATGGCTTTGGGCGAGGTGATGACCACGGCATCGGCCAATGCGCGTCCGAGCATTTCGCCCGTCACGCGGAAGCACTCCAAAGCAACGGGGTCGCCTTTGGCTGCGGCGGCCGAAATCATCGAAGCGTCGAAGTCGTTGAACGAGATGTCGCGCAGTTCGCTGGGTTCGGTCATGCGCGCCATGAGTTCGAATGCGGTGCGTTTGATGCCCGTTGCCGAGACGTAGGTCTCTAAACAGCCGCTGCGTCCGCAGCCGCATTTGCGTCCGTTGTGCCGCTCCACAATCACGTGTCCCAGTTCGCCGGCGAAGCCGTCATGACCGTAGACTAATTCGCCGTTGGCCACAAAGCCCGAACCCAAACCCGTACCCAGAGTTACCATGATGAAGTCGTCGAGACCTTTGGCGTTGCCGTAGACCATTTCGCCTATCGTGGCGGCATTGGCGTCGTTGGTGAGCAGCACGAGTGTTCCGGGGAAGTGTTTGCGGATGTCTTCGGCCAGACAGAATATCCGTCGCGATTCGTCGGGATTGGGTTCCGCGGGCGAGAATTTCCACAGATTGGCGGGGTTTTCGATTGTTCCGCGATGGAAATTGCCGTTGGGGGCGCCTATGCCGATTCCGAGGAGTTGGAATTCGAACGAGAGCGACTCCGAGAGTCGTTTCATGCCGTCGCAGAGGTCGTTGACGAATGCGGGATAGTCGTCGAATGAGAGATATTTTTTGGTAGGGATTACCGATTCGGCATAGATGTCGCCGTTTTCGTCCACCAATCCGAATGCCGTATTCGTACCGCCGATATCGACGCCGAAGACGAGTTTTTTCATTTTGTCCATTTCTGTTTTGAGCTTTTATGTTGTATTGTTTGGAGCCGTCGCCGGCATCTGCCTGCGCAGTCTAAATTCAAAAGTAGACAAAAATTCTTCAACTACCAAATTTTTTCACTACTTTTGGGGGAAATAAAGGTGCATTCACATTCGAATACCATGAAACACTCCATCACCGAACTGCAGAAGATGTTCGAGGGTTACCTCGCCCAGATCGAGGTCCCGAGCGAACCCGAACGGCTCTATACTCCGTTCATATATTCGATGTCGGGCGGAGGCAAGCGTCTGCGGCCCACGCTGCTTCTGGCCTGCTACAATCTCTTCTCCGACGACCTCGCGCAGGCCATGCCCGCAGCCACCGCCATCGAAGTCTTCCACAACTTCACCCTGCTGCACGACGACATAATGGACAACGCCGCAATGAGGCGCGGACGCGAATCGGTATATGCCAAATGGGGCGTAAATGTGGCTCTGCTCTCGGGCGACGCCATGCTCATAGCCGCCTACCGAATGCTTCAGAAGAGTCCCGTCAAACAGCTGCCGCGCATTCTGGAGGTATTCAACACCATGGCTTTGCAGGTGTGCGAGGGTCAGCAGTACGACATGGATTTCGAAAACGCACGCAAAATCTCGGTAGTCGATTATATGCGCATGATCGAACTTAAGACTGCCGTGCTGCTGGCCGGTGCCGCGGAGACGGGAGCCATACTCGGAGGTGCTTCGGACGAAGACTGCCGCAAACTCCGACGCTTCGCATTGGAGCTGGGCATGGCTTTCCAGCTGCAGGACGACCTGCTCGACTGCTACGGCGACGAAAAACGGCTCGGAAAACGCATCGGAGGCGATATTCTGGAGGGCAAGAAGACCTTCCTCGCAATCAAGGCGATGAGCATGGCCGACGAATCCGACCGCGAGATTCTGCGCAACACCTACAAGGACAAAACCCTCTCCGACGAGAGCAAGATTGCCCGCATACTGGAGGTATACGACCGTTTGGGGATAGCCCGTCAGACCGAACAGCAGATTTCGAGCCGTTTCGAACGTGCGTTGTCGCAGCTCGAGACACTCAGTACGGGTGCCGAATCGGCCGGGGTTCTCACCCTTTTTGCAAAGAGCCTTATGGGCCGCACCAAATGATGAAACGTTCCGACATAGAGATAATGGCCCCTGCGGGCAGTTTCGAATCGCTGCGGGCGGCCGTGGCGGCAGGAGCCGATTCGGTATACTTCGGTGTCGGACGGCTCAATATGCGTTCGGCATCGGCGGCCAACTTCACCCTCGACGACCTTGCCGAAATCGTCGCAATCGCCCATGCCGGAGGCGTCAGGGCCTACCTCACGGTGAACACGATAGTCTACGACGACGAAAGCCCTCTGCTCGGCGAGACTCTCGACCGCGCACGCAGCTGCGGCATCGATGCGGTAATAGCTTCGGACCCTGCGGCCATAATTCAGGCCCGTCAGCGCGGAATCGAGGTTCACATATCCACCCAGTGCAACATATCGAATGCCGAGGCCGTCGAATTCTGGTCGCGCTACGCCGACGTGATGGTTCTGGCGCGCGAATTGAGCCTCGAACAGACTGCCGCCGTAAGCCGTGCAATCGCCGAACGCGGCATAAAAGGACCTCAGGGAGAGCCGGTACGCATAGAGATGTTCGCACACGGAGCGCTCTGTATGTCGATTTCGGGAAAATGTTATCTGAGTCTTCACGATTCGGGATGTTCGGCCAACCGCGGAGCCTGCCGTCAGCTGTGCCGGCGCAAATACACCCTCACCGACAAAGAGACCGGTGCGCAATTCGATTCCGACGGCAGCTATCTGCTCTCGCCCAAAGATTTGTGTACCATCGACTTTCTCGACAAGGTAATCGCTGCAGGCGTGCGCGTGTTGAAAATCGAAGGCCGCGCCCGCGGTGCCGAGTATGTAAAACGCACGGTAGAGTGTTACGACGAAGCTCTGCGCGCCATGGAGAGCGGCGCTTACACCTCCGAACTGGCGGCTCGGCTCAAGGAGCGTTTGGCCACGGTCTTCAACCGCGGATTCTGGGAGGGATACTTCGCCGGACGGCCCACGGTCGAACACAGTACCTGCTACGGGTCGGCCGCAACCAAACAGAAGGTCTACGTGGGCAAGGTCACCAACTTCTACAAGAAGATTTCGGTGGCCGAGATTGTTGTGGAGGCTTCGACTCTGGATGCGGGCGACACCATATTTTTTTCGGGGGCCACGACCGGCATGGTCGAGCAGCGCGCCGATGAGATATATCTCGACGAACGTCCTGCGGCGAGGGTCCGTCAGGGCGACATCTGCTCCATAAAGACCTCATCGGTCATTCATCGCGGCGACCGTCTTTACAAGGAAATCGACCGCACGGACAG
>JAFLRS010000045.1:0-1650 GCA_022511355.1 Alistipes sp. | reverse complement strand
ATATGTTCAGCAAAGAGGTTTATGAAAGACGTCGCCGCATATTGTGCGACAAGGTAGGCAAAGGATTGATTCTGCTTGCGGGCAACGAACCGTCGCCCATGAGTTATGCCGACAACACATTCGATTTCCGTCAGGATTCGACATTTCTCTACTACTTCGGACTCGACCTGCCGTCGCTGGCCGGAGTCATCGATGCCGAGAGCGGCCGTTCGGTGCTGTTCGGCAACGATGCCGGCATCGACGACCTGATATGGACCGGTCCCGTACCCGCACTGCGCGAACTGGCGGCCGAAGTCGGGGTCGGGGAGACCCGTCCCTTCGCCGAACTTGCCGACGAGATTTCGGCGGCTGCGGCATCGGGACGGACGGTGCATTATCTGCCGCCCTACCGTGCCGAAACGTCGCTTCTGCTGTCGAGGCTGCTCGGCCGTCCTGCGGAGTCGCTCTTCGAGGGCAAGTCGGCCGATTTGATATTCGCCGTGGCCGAAATGCGCGAAAAAAAGGAGGAGTGCGAACTCGATGAACTGCGCAAAGCCTACGAAATAGGTTTCGAGATGCACACCGCCGCCATGAAGATGTGTCGTGCCGGCGTGCGCGAGAACGAGATTACGGGAGTCATCAACGCCATACCCAAACGTATGGGCGGCTGGGGTCTCTCCTTTCCGTCGATAGTCACGCAGCACGGCGAGACGCTTCACAATTCGCCCACGACCGAACCTCTTCGCGACGGACGTCTGCTGCTGGTGGATGCGGGCGGCGAACGAGCTTCGCACTACTGCTCCGACCACACCCGCACCTACCCCGTAAACGGACGCTTCACCGAACGTCAGCGCGAAATCTACGAAATCGTACTCAAGGCTCACGACGCCGTTCCGCAGCTGCTGCGTCCGGGGATGATGTATTCCGACCTGCACAGAGCGGCCTGCGTGATTCTGGCCGAGGGTCTGCACGATGCGGGTCTTATACTCTGCGGCGGCGAGGAGGCCGTGGAGGCGGGCGTGATGTCGGGTCTGTTCATGCCTCACGGATTGGGACACGGCATAGGTCTCGACGTGCATGACTGTCAGGCCGTCGGGGAGCGCAGTTTCGACTTCGGAGAGTATCTCGAACGTGCCGCGGCCACCGCTACCTGCATCCACCGTGCCACATGGAGGCTCAATCCGGGAACGGTGCTGAGCGACGAACCGGGCATCTACTTCATACCGGCGCTCATCGACAAGGTGCGCGGCGAGGGTCGTTTCAAGGGTCTGGTGGACTTCGCGAAGCTCGAAGGCTACAAGGATTTCGGCGGCATCCGCATCGAGGACGACCTCATCGTCACCGAGACGGGTTGCGAAATTACGGGCGGCGGCACCATTCCGTCGAAGGTCGCCGATTTGGAGGCATTCTTAGCACGCTGATACCGATTATGAAAAAACGAATTTTTCTGTTTCCCACCGAGTCGGAGGCCGAACCCTTCCGACGCACGGCGCCCGAAGCCGAAGTACGCATAACGGGTGTGGGGGCCGCCGAGACGGCGGTTGCCGTGTCGCAGGTTCTGCGCGAGGGTTGGCGCGAACTGATTCTGGCCGGAATAGCCGGCAGCTACGACGAAACTCTCGAAGCCGGAAGCGTGGTTGCGGTCGTTGGCGAACGTTCGGCCGCGCGGCC
>JAFLRS010000044.1 GCA_022511355.1 Alistipes sp. | reverse complement strand
CACGCCCTTATCCGAAAATTTCGCAGTGCGGATTTATTGTAACGCCATTGGCGTTATTTTTATTACCCTTGTCATCCCGAGCGTAGCCGAGGGATCTGTTAGAGAATACGCGGTTATAGTACGTAACGTGAACCACTTACTGACCGCGTTATGCCACCAGATCTTTCGACTTCACTTACTCCGTTCGTTCCGCTCAAGATGACAGAATGAGAAACCGTGCAGGATTATACAATTTACAATGCAGCGGATAATCTAAACCACTGAACACCAACTAAATAATAAAAAAATCTCCCCGCGTGAACGGGGAGAATATATAATGTTCCACGTGGAACTATTAACGGAATCAACTGCATGGCCGGCGGAATGAATAAAGGTTTACCGGCCGAATTTTATCAGTAAAACATTTACATCGGCAGGCGAAACTCCCGGAATGCGCGATGCCTGACCGATAGTCGCAGGACGTATCCGCGTCAGCTTCTGTCGCGCTTCAATCGTCAACGACTGCATACCGTTGAAATCGAAATCGGCAGGAATGGCGATATTTTCAAGTCGTCGCAACTTCTCGGCGATAAGTTTTTCGCGTTCGATATAGCCGCGATACTTTATAAGTATCTCCGCCTCCTCGATTGCCTCCTCGCCGATGTTGTGTCCGACAATAAACTCCTCGAGTCGCGGCAGCACCGCCCGAAGTCCCGCAACGGTAATTTCATTGCGAAGCAACAGGTCATAAAGCTTCTTTCCGTGCGCCAAAGGTTCGGAATTCACCGAAATTAAATAGTCGTGAATTTCGTGCGGTTTGATGCTCTGTGCGTGCGCGAATGAAATAAGCGATTCTACAGACGATTTTTTTTCGAGGAATTTATTGTAATTTTCATCGTTTACGAGTCCGATTTCGTATCCTTTTGGAGTAAGTCGCATATCGGCATTGTCCTGACGAAGCAAAATTCGATATTCGGCTCGTGAGGTGAACATACGGTAAGGTTCATCGACGCCTTTGGTCACGAGGTCGTCGATAAGCACTCCGATGTAGGCTTCATCGCGTCGGAGGATGAGCGGCGGTTGTCCGACGAGTTTCCGATGGGCGTTGATGCCGGCCATAAGTCCCTGAGCGGCAGCCTCTTCGTATCCGGTAGTGCCGTTAATCTGACCTGCGAACCACAGATTGTCTGCGAGTTTGGTTTCGAGCGAATGGTGCAGTTGTACGGGCGGGAAGTAGTCGTATTCGATGGCGTAGCCCGGGCGGTAGACGTGTACGTTTTCGAGTCCTCGTATTTGGTGTAACGCTCTGATTTGCACGTCATAAGGCAATGACGAAGAGAATCCGTTCAGATAATATTCGTTGGTATTGCGTCCTTCGGGTTCGAGGAAGAGCAGATGTTGTTCTTTGTCGGCGAAGGTACGGAGTTTGTCTTCGATGCTGGGGCAGTACCGCGGTCCGATTCCCTTGATTGTGCCGTTGAAGAGAGGCGAGTCGGCGAAGCCTGTACGGAGTGTGTCGTGGACTTCGGCCGAGGTGTATACGCCATAGCAGGGCATCTGATTTTCAACGGGTTGAGTTTGGTCGGAGAATGAAAATTTTGACGGTTGAGCATCGCCTTCCTGCGGTTCGAGTTGTGAGAAGTCGATGGTTCGGCCGTCGAGTCGTGCGGGGGTTCCGGTTTTCATGCGTCCGGATTCGAATCCGACTGCGGTGAGTGAGTGTGTCAATCCGTGAGCTGCGGCGTCGCCTGCACGTCCGCCTTCGGCGCTGCTGCGTCCGCAGTGCATGAGTCCCGAGAGGAAGGTTCCGCAGGTAAGCACCACGGCACGGGCTTCGAACGTAACTCCCATTCGGGTGCGTATACCTTTGACTCTGAGCCGATTGTCGTCGTCGCGTCCGAACAGCACCTCTTCGGCGGTATCCTGCCATATGTAGAGGTTGTCGGTATTTTCGAGTGCGCGCCGCCATTCTTCGGAGAATCGGTTTTTGTCGCACTGTGCGCGGGGACTCCACATTGCTGCGCCTTTGGAGCGGTTGAGCATACGGAACTGAATGGTTGTAAGGTCGGTAATGCGTCCGGTGAGGCCGCCGAGTGCATCGATTTCGCGCACTATCTGTCCTTTGGCGACGCCTCCGATGGCGGGGTTGCAGGACATGGCGGCGAATTTGGTCATATCCATGGTGAGCAGCAGGGTGCGTGAGCCGAGTCTGGCGGCTGCCGAGGCGGCTTCGCAGCCTGCATGACCGCCGCCCACAACTATTATATCGTAATTGAGAGTCATTGTTCGGATTGAGTGAGCGAGTCCCACAGAGCGAGATATTTGTCCTCTTTGCGATGCATTTGTGCTTCGGTGCGTGGTGTTTTGTCCTTCTGACCGCAGAGATGGAGCAATCCGTGGACTATTATGCGCAGCATTTCGCGTTTGGGGTCGGTGCCGTAGATGCGTGCATTGTCGCGGACGGTTTCCACGTCGATAAAGATATCTCCGGAGGCGGTTGCCTGTTGGCGGCTGCCGTAGTCGAAGGTTATGACGTCGGTAAAGTAGTCGTGACCGAGGAATTGCCTGTTCATTTCGCGATGTCGTTGTGCCGAGCAGAAGATGTAGGCCAATTCGGTTATCCGGCGATTTTCCCGGTGAGCGACGCTGATGAGCCAACGTCGTATGTTGCGCCGATGCGGCGGCAGGAAAGAGGAGCCGTCGTTGTAGAATCCTATGCGTGGTTTTGGCATGATTATAAGGTTTTACTTGCCGAACATGGCTGCCAGATTAAATGATTCGTTGCTGTTGGGCGACTGCAGCTGGAACAGTATTTTGTATTCGGGTTCGCTTTTGAGCGGATTGACCCACGAGCCGATGGTACCGATTCGTTCGTTGCGTTTGACGGTCTGATTGACTTTGACGGTGACGGCTGACAGGTTCGAATAAGATGAAACGCGTTCGCCGTGAGCGATATATACTTCGTAGCGATTGCCTGCGGGTTTTACGGCGACGACTTTGCCGTCGTATACCGATTTGACAGCTGCATTGGGTTTGCCGTTGATTTCGCACACTCCGTTCACGATTTTGCCGCGAGAGCCGCCTTCGACGGGGAGGTCGATTTTGGAGGCTTTGGAGAAGGAGTTTCCGACCTTGTTGCCTTTGATAAGTTTTTGCAGTTCGTTGCGTGCGAGAGAGAGTTGGCGTTCTTTTTCGGCTTTTTGTTTTATGGCCTGTTTTTCGCGCGAGGATAGCTGTTGGACGGCCGATTTGGCGTTTTTGACATCCTGCTGCATTTTGGCTTTTTCGTTGTTGATTTTGCGTTTCACGGAGTCGAGCGAGGCTTTTTGTCGGGCCAGTTCGGCTCTGTGGAGTTCGACTTTGCCGGCTGTCACGCGGATATTTTCGATTTGCGAGGTGCGTTTTGCGGCGACTTCGCGCAGGAGAGCTATGCGTCGTGCCATGTCGAGGAATCCGTCCGACGAAAATATGAACGATATATAGTTGTCGTTGCGGTAGTTGCGATAGGATTCGCGCACCATTTCGGCATAGTTGCGGCGTTGGTGTTCGAGCAGACGGGCGAGAGAATCGGCTTTGAAATTGGCGCGGTCCACGTCGTTCTGGAGCAGTCGCGACTGCTGTTCGTTGGCCTGAAGCAGATCGTTGCGTGCTTCAATCTGCCGCGAGAGGCGGTTCACGCGTTCCTGTGCCGACGAGCGGTCGTTTTTGAGTTTGGAGATATTTTTTTCTTCGGCGGCGACTTTGCGTTCGAGGTCGGCAATCACTTTGCGTTGAGCCTCTATTTTTTTGTCGTTCTGCGCCGAAGCCGCAGCCGATGCCAGAATCGAAATCATCAGCGCTAAGGCCGTTAGTGTGCGTCGTGCTTTCATTGCTGCCTGTTTTTGAGTTTCAGTATGCGCCGTTCGACGGCTTCGGGGTCGCGGTATCCGGCTTCGAGAGCGCGTCGCCAGTATACTTCGGCCATGTAGGTGTCGCCCAATGCCGCCAATATGTCGCCGTAATGGAGTCTGAGTTCGGGGCTTTCCGAACGGTCGAGCGACAGAGCCTGACGCTGTATGCGTTTGGCCTCCTCGTAACGACTCATGCGGTACAGCACCCACGCACGGGTGTCCAGATAGGTGGCGTTGTTCTCCGAGAGTGTTGTAGCCCTTTCGGCCATCGTGAGTGCGCGTTCGAGGTCGCGTCCCTCCTGCGCGAGGAAATAGGCGTAGTTGTTCAGTACGCTCGTATTGTCGGCATAAGCCTTCAGAGCCTTGTCGTAGGCGGCGTAACAGCGCTTCATGTCGGCGCGTCGGCCCGCTGAACGGGCATGATATACGTCGCCCGTATAGCCCCATATTTCGCTGCGCAGAGAATCGCTGCCGGCATATTTGAGGGCGGTGCGGAAGCACTTCAGAGCCTCCTTGTACCGGCCTTCGAGGTGGAAACGCCCGCCGCGCAGAATATGCACTTCGGCATCGAGCGGAAAACGTTCCAGAGCGAGGGTCAGATAACGGTCCGAGGAGTCGGGACGTTCGAGATAGCTCTCGATGGCCGAAATCATGGTGTAGTATTCGAGCTGCGGGGGCTGGTCGTCGAGATGCCGTTTGTAGACGTCGGCGGCCTGTTCGATGTAGCCCGATTCGATGAGATGCTGTGCGTAGAGCTTCACGACGCGAGGTTCGTCGGGGTATTTTATGTAGAGCGTCGCTGCCAGACGGTTTATCTGCGGATAATATTCGCTGTAGAATCGTCGGTCGGCGGTCATGCGTCGGAACATATCGAGTTTGTCTTCGAGCGGGGTGTGGTCGAACGAGAAGAGCTGTTGCGAGACTTCGAGATTGGCATGATGGTCCTGTTTGCGGAGGTAGTAGTCGCCGAGCGAAGCCCAGGCATAGAGGCTCGAGGAATCGACCTCCACCGCCTTGCGGAATGAAGCGTGGGCCAGCGAATCCTGTCCTTTTCGTTCGTAGACTTCCCCGAGCGCTATGTAGTTGTCGGGGGCGTAGGGTATTGCGGCGACGGCGGCTGAAGCTTCGTCGAGAGCCTTGTCGTACTGTCGAGTTGCGAGCAGGAGCCGTCGTTTGATGTCGGAGAGTGCCGGAATGCGTCCGAACTGGCCGTCGGCCGAATCGAGGATGGCTATGGCCGAGAAAGGACGTTCGTTCTGTTCGTAGAGTATGGCCAGAATGCGGTAGTCGTCGGGATTGCGGTCGGCTTTGAGCAGTTTTTCGTAGACGGGTATGGCTTCGTTGTAGCGTCGTGCGACGAGGAGGGCCTGACCCAGACGCTGCATATACCATTTGTCGGAGGAGTCGGCGGCCAAAGCCCGTCGGGCATAATCGACGGCACGGTCAGGTTCCTTGTAGAGTTCGTCGCCGGCGAGTTCGTACCATGCGGGGGCATAGGTCGAATCGGCGGCCACGGCTCTCCGCAGCAGTGCGACGGCTTCGGTGCGGCTGCTGTCGATGAGGGCCTTTTTAATGGCGTCGGTGTAGAGATAGAGAGCCTTCAGCGAGTCGTGCTGCGGTTGCGGCCGGTCTGCTGCAGGGTTGCTCTGCGGACCTTTGGCGAATCCGCACAGCAGGAGCAGCCCCAAAGCTGCCGCGACCGTTATTTTCGACAAACTGCGCATCGGTGGTGGTTCTTACGCGGAGGGAGGAGTGGTTAGAGTGCGCTTTCGAACTGTCGGAGGAAGCGGACGTCGTTTTCGAAGTAGAGGCGCAGGTCTTTGACTCCGTATTTGAGCATGGCGATGCGTTCTACGCCCATTCCGAATGCGAATCCCGAATACTTTTCAGAGTCTATTCCGCACTCTTCCAGCACGTTGGGGTCTACCATTCCGCAGCCCATGATTTCGAGCCAGCCGGTGCCTTTGCAGACGTTGCAGCCCTTGCCGCCGCACAGATTGCATGACACATCCACTTCGGCCGAGGGTTCGGTGAAGGGGAAGTACGAGGGTCGCATCCGGATTACGGCCTGTTCTCCGAACATCTCTTTGGCGAAGTAGAGAATCGACTGTTTCATATCGGCGAACGAGACTCCCCGGTCGATGTAGAGTCCCTCGACCTGATGGAAAATGCAGTGAGCGCGATAGGAGATGGCTTCGTTGCGGAAGACTCGTCCGGGGCATACGACGCGGATAGGCGGCTGCTGACGCTCCATGGTTCGCACCTGAATGGACGAGGTGTGGGTACGCAGAAGGATGTCGGGCAGTTTTTCGATGAAGAAAGTGTCCTGCATATCGCGTGCGGGGTGTTCGGGCGGGAAGTTGAGGGCGCCGAAGACATGACGGTCGTCTTCGATTTCGGGACCTTCGGCGATGGTGTAGCCGAGCCGCGCGAAGATGTCGGTAATCTGATTGCGGACAATCGAAATGGGATGACGCGAGCCTGCATCGTCGTCGGACGAGGCGGGACGGGTCATGTCGCCGGCACTCTCCGTCGGCGTCACCGAAGCGGCGAACTGCTCTTTGAGGGCGTTCACGCGCTCCATCGCGCGATTTTTGAGGGCGTTGATTTTCTGTCCGTATTCGCGTTTGTACTCGGGAGCCACGCTCTTGAACTCCTCGAGCAGAGCATTCAGTTCGCCCTTCTTGCCGAGCATCTTTATGCGGAACTCCTCGACCGCCGCAGCCGTTTCGGGCGAAAACTCCTCCACACGGCGCAGCAACGCATTGATTTTATCGTTCATATCTGTGGTTGTTGTATATTGTTACTTTGTTCGCAAAGGTATAAAAATTTTGGCATATTGCGCGTGCTACACTATTCTGTGCATTTCAAATCGGTCGGTTACGGTCATTTCGCGGAGGTCGATGCCTTGAGCCGCGACCAGTCCGCAACGGTTGCCTGCTTCGAGACGGCCCGTACCGTCATTCAGACCGAGAGCTTCGGCGCCGTTGCGTGTGGCCCATTGCAGGACCTCGGCTGCGGGCAGACCCGCAAAGCGCCGGATTTCGGCCGCGAGCGAGAGCGAATCGTTCGAGGCGAGGGAATCGGTGCCTATGCAGATGTGGAGGTTGTTGCGGCGCAGCAGTCCGACGTCGGGAGCCGCGCCCGAAATATAGTCGTTCGACCGCGGACACAGACACCAGCTCACGCCTGCGCGGAAGTGATTCATTATGAGGTCGATATCCTCTTGCCGCACGCAGGTGCAGTGGACCAGCAGCAGTCGTTTGCCGGCGGGTATGCAGGCTGCGAGCCGTTCGGCGGGCGAGTCGTAGTGCAGAAAGTCGTATCGGAATCCGGCTTTGCGGAACCATTCGAGCAGCGGACCCCGGCCGCGAAACAGTTCCTCTTCGGCGGGCGACTCCATGAAGTGTATCGAGAGCGAGCCTTCGGCTTCGGCGGCGGTGCGGCGCAGCACGTCGTCGTTGAGCGAGTATAGCGAATGCGGCGTGAGCGAAGTTGCGGGTTCGGTGAGCAGAGCGCGTGCCGCTTCGCATGAGGGGTTGTCGATTCCGAATACCTCGGCGAATGTGCGGTAGGTTATCGGGGAGCGGCGTTTGACGGCGAATGAAGTGTCGTCGTTCGAGATGTCGCCCGCGGCACCCGTACCTTCGTCGAACATTTCGCGGTCGGCGGCCTCCATGGCTTCGAGGCGTTGGGCGTCGGTGAATCGTCCGCGCACGGCGGCCATGGCGGAGGCGAATCCCGCAAATCCGCAGCCGCGTGGTATTGCCCCTTTCAGAAACGAGAGTTCCAGATGACAGTGTGCATTCACGGCGGCGGGCATCAGCACTCCGGAGCGGAATTCGGTGCCGGGCATCGAGTCGGGACCCGACTCCCCGTACTGACCCACTTCTGTTATGCGTCCGTCATCGGCGACGGTCACCACGGGTCGCGGCAGCATACCGTCGGGCAGCAGTGCGAAGTGTGAAGCTATGCGTTTCATTGTTCGTCGGGCTCCTCTGACGGCGAGGGGAAAAAGTCGCGGAAGAAGACGCGCAGCGGCAGTTGACGCTCGAAGAGCGAATCCACGGCGGCTTCGGTTTCGGGGGCGTAGACCACGCTCAGGGTGTTCACGGTGATGCCGAAGCGGTTGGTGCGTTTGGGCGAGTGGTCGGCGGCCTTGGTGAACTCCGTGAGGTTGATTATCATCGCGCGCACCGAGGTATCGGCGTGCATGGTGCGCGAGAATCGTTCCGTGCGGTTGTTGCGGTAGAGGTTGGCCTGCTGCCGTCCGAAACGCGAACTGTCGGCACGTTCGAACTCCACGAAGGCACGTCGTGCGGGCATATTGTCGAGCGAATCTATACGGTATTCGAACTCCACGCGGTATTCGCCCGCATGAAGGCCCTCGAGACGCAGATGCAGACGGTCGGTGTCGCGCAGACGCGAAACCTTTATGAGCGAATCGGCGAGCAGCGTGCGTCGGAAGGTGCGTCGGGCGATGTTGTCCACCGTATCCATTATGGCGGCTTCGCGTTCGTAGTAGAGACCCTCTTCCTCGAGCATTTTGATGGTCTCCTCCACGACGTCGCCCAATCGGGCGTTTTTGCGTTTCGAGAAGTTGCCTATGGTGTACTGCACGTCGTCCACCGTGTAGCCGTAACGGGCGAAGAGGGGTCCGTAGAAGTCGAGCGAATCGGTGGAGATGCGTCGGTTTTCGATGTAGGCGTTGGTTATGAATGCGTCGCGGAAAATCAGAGCCAGAGTTTTGTCGGGGATGATTTTGTGCCGTGCGCACGAAGCCGCGACGAAGAGCAGCAGCAGAATCAGAGTCTGTTTGAGTATGTTTTTCGGGGATTTCATAGTTTCTGTTTCTTTATCATGGAGCCGACGGTGACGGCGGATATGAGATATGCGGTTGTGAGGAAAACGACGGCGGTGATGATTGCGTCGGCGGCGTGGAGTTCGACGGGATAGGCGCTCACCACGAGGGTTGCCGAGGGTATTTTTACAGGTTGCAGGAACTGCTGCACCAACGAGAGGGCGATTCCGGCGGCGAGGCCGGCAAAACCTCCGAGCGAACAAATGAGCAAGCCTTCCGTGCGGAAGATTCTGCGCACCAACGCCGTATCGGCACCCAAAGCCCGCAGCACATCCATATCCCTGCGTTTCTCGATGATGAGCATCACCAGCACGCCCGTTATCGAGAGCGAGGCTATGGCCAGCACCATCAGGGCTATCATGAAGATGCCCCACTTTTCGTATCGCATTATGCGGTAGAGCGAAGCGTTGGCTTCGTCGCGGGTTACGACCGTAAATCGTTCTCCGACAGCCTCTTGTAGTCGTCGTTTGAGCGTGGTGAGCGAGGTTCCGCCGTCGGCCTTCACGAAGAGAGCCGAAGCCGAATCGCGCCGGTCGAAGAGTCGTTGTGCCGCCCGCAGCGAAACTATGGCGTTGCTGCTGTCGGTTTCGGCGTCGGTGGCGAAGAGCCCCGCGACGGGCAGCGAAAGGGTCGAAAATCCGTCGGCGGGCAGCAGCGTCGAGAAGGAGTTGCGCCGCAAGGCATAGAGATTGACGTTGTCGAGGATATATCCGTGCAGACCCAACGTGCGAGCCGCTCCGCGTCCTATTACGGCCTTGTCGATTTCACCCAGTTCGAGTTCGAACCGTCCTGCCGACATAATCTCCTCCGAGGGCAGCACCTTTATGTAGTCGCTGTCGGCTCCGCGCAGATTGATGACTGTCCGTTCGGAGCGATAGCCCGCCATGGCGCCCTGTTCGAGGACGTAGGACGAAGCTGCGACTCCCTCGACCGCCTCCGCCACCGATTTGGGCAGTTCGCGGCAGGCGAAAACGGCTCCGCGTGCCGGCCGAATGGCTATGTCGGGGTCGAACGACGAACGCAAATCGCGGATTATGCCCTCGAAGCCGTTGAAGACCGAAAGCAGAATTATCATCGCCGCGACGGGTACGGCCACGGCCGCCACGCTCACACCGGCGATGATGTTTATCACCGAACGCGAGTTGCGCGAAAAGAGATAGCGGCGGGCGAAGAGTCGGGCGACCATAGATGCGTCAGCGTTTGAGCAGGTTGTCGATGTTTTCGATATATTCGAGCGAATCGTCGATGAAGAATTCCAGTTCGGGGACTATGCGCATCTGATTGCGTATGCGTTGTCCGAGGGCCTTGCGCAGCAGCCGGTTGTTGGCTTTTACGGCTTCGAGTACCGGTTGCGCGCGGTCGAACGGAAATATGCTCAGATAGATTTTGGCGTAGCTGAAGTCGGGCGAAATGCGCACGGCGGTCACCGTGGTCATCACGCCTTTTACTATGTGCGCCGCTTCCTTGCCGAATATGTCGGCCATGTCGCGCTGAATCTGACGTGCGATTTTCTGTTGTCGTGTATTGGTGTTTTCCATAATTTTTGCAATTTTTCGTTTTCTTTCCTCTTTGCTGCAACCTCCCGTTTTCAAAATCCGAACAGCGGATTGTTGCCTTGCTCCTCCCCTTGAAGTCCCCCTTTGTCAAAGGGGGATTTAGGGGGAATGTAAATATGAACAAACACGAACTTTAATTTCAGTCTAAACTGAAATTGAAAGTTTGTGCTTTTTTATCTCGTTTCGGTCTCTTCATGTACCACTCATCGAATCCGTTGCGGTTGAAGCGGAAGCCCAATTTGACGCTGAACATAAGGTTGTCGACCGGCGAGCGCAGCGGCGTAAGCGTAAACGGATTGACATAGCTGTTGTCGGTGCCGTTGTCGTAGTATTTGTTGCGGTTTTTCATTATGTCGGAGAGTCCGAAGTAGTAGCGCACGCGCACGCCCAGTTCGAAACGTCCGAATATGGCATCTATGCCGCCTCCGCCGCAGAGTCCGTATCCGAAGCGGTTGTCGCGGTAGTTTTTGATTTGATAGACTCCGCTTTCGACCTCGCCCGTATGGAGTTTGTATTCGAATCGCGAGGAGAGGTTGAGTTCCAGATTGAGTGCCGCTTCGAGATATACGCGCAGATGGTTTTTGAACAGATAGACGTGCGGCTGCCATACCACGGGCAACGACAGGGCGTCGTACATACGGGTATAGTAGTGGTATTGTTTGTCTTCGTCGTGCCGCGAGGCGTCGGGTGCGTAGGAGAAACCGCGCTGCATGAACTCCAGATCGAGACCTATGCAGCCCACGAACCGCGGAGCCGAATAGTATCGCCACGAGATGCCTCCCGACATCACGCCCCATATTCCGCGGGTCTCCTGCGAGGGGTAGAGACGTGCGGTGGTCATGCCGCCGCCGCCGACTATGCCCAGCGTATGCTGAGCCTGTACGGGTGCGATGCAGAACATCGCCGCCAGAATCGCCGTTAATGCTTTAAGTCCGCTCTTCATCTCTCAAAGTGTGTTATCGCCGCAGGGTCTGCGTGGCCTGACGGATGCCTCCCAAACCTCCGCCCATGCCGCCGAGCCCTCCGCCCGAATTGTGGTTGTGATTGTGTTTTTCGGCCTCTTTCTGCGCGCGTCGTTTTTCGCTCTCTTCGAGCCACTTTTTGATGCGCTGTTCTTCGCGTTCGTCGAGCATCCGCACGAGCGACTCCATAGTCACGGGGGCGAACAACTCATTCATATCGGCATCGAGTTCCATTTCCCAGTTGGCTTTGGTGACGAAGACCTCTTCGCCGTTGGCATTGACGTAGAACTCCGACCTTTCGGGCTGACGATGTTCCACCACATTGCCCGAATCCCATTCGCCGTTGGCGTTGAGGTCCTCTATAACGCGCAGTTTGATTTCGCCTGCGGGCACGAAGTTGAACTGAATCCTGCCTTCGACCGCATTGCGGTGTTCCTGCTGGAGTGCGCCCGACGAACTCGTAAGCTGAACTACATAGTTGGTGCCGTCGCCCTTGCCTTTGAGGTTCACAATGACGGTTGCATACTTTTCGTGGTCGAGTACGGTGTAGTTGCCGCGGATGGTGTCGTTCTGTTGTCCTGCGACGTCGGTAATGGCGCCTGCGGGAATCATGAGGTCGTATTTTGCGGCTTCTCTCCATTCGGTTTTTATGAGCCAGCGCCGCATATTGGCGGTGTCGCGTTCGAACGACGCCCGTTGAGCTATGGGGACTCCGTTTTCGCCCGTCACCGAAAGCGACACCCGTGCCGAATCGAGCTGCACGACCGGATAGTCGAACTCTATGGCCAGATGTTTTTCGGGATTGATGTCGCCCGAAGAGGGCATCTTGAATTTGAAGGGGTTCTCCTTTTTGGGCGGGATGTACTCTTCGCCGTCGCGTTCGGCGCGTTCTCGTTCTTTCTCCTCCTTTTCGCGGGCTTTTTCCTCCTCTTTGGTTTCGATGTAGCGCCAGGTGAGTTTGAGCGGTTCGGTGACGCGTTCGAGCATTCTCACCGAATCGTGTTTGAAGTAGGTGATTTCGCCGCGGATGGTATCGGGGAGTTCGGCTGCCGGCACGTTGAACCACAGAGCGACGGTATCGCGACCGCGGGTTTGGGGGTCGATGATAACGCGTTCGGCGGGAATGGAGTCGAATCGAATCTCTTCGATTCGGGGGTGTGCGGCTCCGAAGTTGAGAACGGCCTGATGCTGACGCGGACGTTCGGCCGACTGCAGCAGCTGACGACGGAACGTGACGTCGGTGAACATACGGAAATAGAGTTGCGGTTCGGCCGAGGGGTACATACGCAGCGAATCGAACCATATTGCGAATTCGGGCATTTCGGCCGGATTCCATTCGCCCTCGATGAAGCCTGCCATATCTGAGCCGGGGTCGTACATCTGATTGTCGTTCTTGTCCTGATAGGCGTATACGCGATAGGGGATGGGTTTGAGGTTTTGGGCGATGAATATGCCGT
>JAFLRS010000043.1 GCA_022511355.1 Alistipes sp. | reverse complement strand
CCGAAATCAACATCCGCGAGGTGACCCAGAAGGGACGCTACTACGAAAACGGCAAATGGGTGGTAACCGAACCCCACGAAATCCACAAAGGTCTGCATTATCCCGAAATCGGCGAGCGCGAATCGTATGTCATATACCACGAAGAGCTGGAATCGCTCGTGAAGAACTATCCCACGATTAAGCGCGCGCGCTTCTGGATGACCTTCGGTCAGGAGTACCTTACTCATCTGCGCGTTATTCAGAACATAGGTATGGCCCGCATCGATCCAATAATGTACAACGGCGTCGAAATAGTACCCATCCAGTTCCTGAAAGCCGTACTTCCCGACCCCAAGTCGCTCGGCGCCAACTATCACGGCCAAACCTCGATAGGATGCCGCATAAAGGGTATCAAGGACGGCAAAGAGCATACATACTACATCTACAACAACTGCGACCACGAAACCGCATTCAAGGAGACCGGCACACAGGCCGTAAGTTTCACGACCGGAGTACCCGCAGCATTGGGAGCTTCGATGTGGGCCAAAGGTTTGTGGCGCGGTGCAGGCGTATTCAATGTCGAGGAGTTCGACCCCGATCCGTTCCTCGCCGAGCTTGGCGAACAGGGTCTGCCGTGGCATGAACTGTTCGATGTCGATCTGGAGGTGTAAACATTCGGCAAACACATGAACTGCCCGTCTTGCACGCGGGCAGTTCATGTGTTTATATACAAACGGAGAAACATATAGTCGAGTTCAACACCTGCCTCCACAGCTCATATGTAGATATGTGGGGTGAAATCATCCGCAAATACGGCACTCTGCAGACCTTCAAGAAGGGCGAAGAGTTTATCACCATCGGAGGAACGTCAGATATATATGTGTTATCGCCTGCATCTCTCCGACATAACTGCCGAATCGGAGGAGCGCATACTCACTGAACCGGCAGGATTCGCCAACAAGGCCGACGAGATGGACAATATGATGGTCGAGAAGTTCGGATGTGAATTTTCGGCATATACCAAGCACGAGGATTAGGGAATTACGGTTTATTTTGCTATCTTTGTACGGATTTTTAAGGTGAACAATGGTCGATTTCGATAAAATACCATCTCCCTGCTATGTATTGGACAGCGAATTGCTTCAGCGCAACCTCGCCGTTATAGACCGTGTTCGCAGAGAGAGCGGTGCCGAAATAATAGTGGCCCTCAAGGCGTGCGCCATGTGGTCGATATTTCCGGAACTGGCGAAGCACTCCAACGGAGCTACTGCAAGTTCGCTTGCCGAAGCGAAGCTCGTATTCGACGAATACGGACGTCGGGCTCATACCTATGCCCCCGTCTACAAAGCTGAGGAGTTCGGGCAGATAATGCAATACAGCGACCATATCACCTTTAATTCTGTCTCGCAATTCGAACGGTTCGGCGCGTATGCCATGCTGCGCGGAATATCCTGCGGATTGCGAATCAATCCTCAATATTCGCCGGTAGAGACCGACCTCTACAATCCCTGCGTGGCAGGTTCGCGGCTCGGAGTTACCCGCGAACTGCTCGGCGACGCGCTGCCGGCCGGAGTCGAAGGATTGCACTTCCACGTGCTGTGCGAATCACGTCCGCAGCATCTGCGCAAGGCTCTTGAGGCGGTGGAGGAGCATTTCGGCGACCTGCTCGACCAAGTGAAGTGGCTCAACTGCGGCGGCGGTCATCTGATGACACACGCCGACTACGACTGCGATGAGCTGATAGCTTTGCTCAGGGAGTTCCGCTCGCGGCATCCGCATCTGCGCATAATCCTCGAACCGGGCAGCGCATTCACGTGGCGTACCGGTTATCTCGTCTCCACAATCGAGGATATTGTCGAAAACGGCGGCATTCGCACCGCCATACTCGACGTATCGTTCGCGTGCCATATGCCCGATTGTCTGGAGATGCCCTACAAGCCTGCCATTACAGGTGCGCATGACCCCGTCGGAGATGAACCCCGATGGCGCATGGGCGGCAACAGCTGTTTGGCCGGAGACTATTGCGGAGATTGGGCATTCGACAAGCAACCGAAGGTCGGCGACAGGGTGGTATTCGAGGATATGATTCACTATACAATGGTGAAAACCACCATGTTCAACGGTGTGACGCACCCCTCGATAGCCATTGCCGGCGAGGATGGAGAAGTGACAATAATCAAGAAATTCGACACGGACGATTTCAAATCGCGAATGTCGTAAATCCGTAAAGAGAATATGAAGCAGAAAACAGAATTCAAGCCTACCGAATACACCTTGGAGTGTGTGGCAACGGGCAGAGAGTTTGCCGATGCGGGTTGGACTCTCGATGACCGTGAGAGCAAAAGTCCGTCGCTTATCAGGGCGAAGTATGCAGCAAAACAGCTCGATGTAAAACCCGAAGAGTGGGGACTCTACAAATTCTGCGACTGGTTGCCCGTAAAACGTATGCTCAGAGGTTCGTCGGCTCCCGTTACCTACAAGAGCGAAGGACTCGCAAAATCGTTGGGTCTCGAGAATCTCTACATTACGCTTAACGGCTGGTTTCCCGAACGCGGAGCCGCTATGAAGACTTGTTCGTTCAAAGAGACCGAAGCTTACAGCGTATGCGCACGCGCCGAGGAGAATGCCGAGCGTATTTTGGTGGTGGCATCTGCCGGAAACACCGCCCGCGCATTCGCCAAAGTGTGTTCCGACAACAAAATCAAACTGCTGCTCTCGGTTCCCGAGGACAATCTGTCGGCTCTATGGTTCGATGAACCGCTCGACCCGTGCGTGAAACTCATAGCAAGCGAGAAGGGCGGCGACTATTTCGATGCCATACATTTGAGCAATCTGGCGCTCAAGTCGCCGAAGTTCTATGCCGAAGGCGGTGCGAAGAACATTGCGCGACGCGACGGTATGGCAACGACGGTACTTTCGGCCGTAACGACTATCGGCCGTATTCCCGACTACTATTTCCAGGCTGTCGGCAGCGGTACAGGTGCCATTGCCGCATGGGAAGCGAACCTGCGTCTTATCGAAGACGGACGTTTCGGAACCAACACCATGCGTCTTATGGTGTCGCAGAATGCGCCGTTCGTGCCCATGTATGACGCATGGCGTGTAGATTCGCGCCAAATGCTGCCTTACGATGACGACAAGGCCCGCCGCGACGTGGAGATTATCGATGCCAAGGTGCTTTCGAACCGCAAGCCGCCTTACGGACTTCGCGGAGGTCTCTATGATGCACTGAAGGCTACCGACGGCGATATTCTGGTGGCTACCAACACTCAGGCCCGCAAGGCTCGTCAGTTGTTCAAGGAGCTCGAGGGCGTGGATATTCATCCTGCAGCCGGCGTGGCTACAGCGACGCTCATCAAGGCCGTAAGCGAAAACAAAATCGACCGCAAGGCTACGATTATGCTCAACATTACGGGAGCGGGCGAAGAGTTGATGAAGAACGGTCGTGAAATGTGGTATCTCAAACCGAGCCATGTATTCCCGCTCACGCCCGATGCCGAGGATGTTGTTTCGAAAGTTGAAAATTTGTTTACCGAATAAGTCATGTTATATCCGTTGAAATTCAGACCGCGTCTCAAGGAGCGCATCTGGGGCGGCAGCAAACTGCTGCAAATAAAAAAGGCCGTGCGTATCGACAAATCGAAGCCTTACGGCGAGAGCTGGGATATTTCGTGCGTGCGCGGCGATTTGTCGGCAGTTGCGAACGGTCAGCTCAAAGGCAATAATCTGCAAGAACTTATCGAGGTATATATGGGCGACCTGACGGGCGAAAAGATATTCGACAAGTTCGGTCTCGAATTCCCGCTGCTCATAAAGACTCTCGATTGCCACGATGTATTGTCGGTGCAGGTTCATCCCGACGACGAACTGGCGGCCGAACGTCATAACTCATTCGGAAAGACCGAGATGTGGTTCGTAACCGCCTGCGAAGAGGGAGCTTCGATTTACATAGGTTTCGCCGATACCGACATCACGCGCGAAAAGTATCTCGATGCAGTTTCCGGAGGATATCTGCCGCGTCTGCTCAATAAAATAGAGGTAAAGGCCGGCGATGCATTCTTCATTCCCGCAGGCACGGTGCATGCACTCGGCAAAGGAGTGGAGGTCGTGGAGATTCAGCAGACCTCGGATGTCACATACCGAATCTACGACTGGGACCGCACGGGCGCCGACGGAAAACCGCGCGAATTGCATACGGCACTCGCCGTCGATGCCATAGATTTCCGCCGCAAGAGCGAAGATTGCATAATCCGCAAGGCTGCAAAGGAGAACGAATCGGTGCAACTGGCCGAATGTCAATATTTCACGGTCAATCTGCTCAAGGTGGAAGGGTCGGCAGAGAAAGATTACGCGAAGCTGGATTCGTTCGTGATTTACAGCTGCACTTCGGGTTCTCTCACAGTGGAGACGGAAGGCGGCACCGAAACGATAACCGAAGGAGAGACTCTGCTGATACCGGCAGAGATTAACGACGTTACGCTGACAGGCAGCGGAACTCTTCTCGAGACCTATATTAACTGACACTCTGAACGGCCGGTGCAAAGCACCGACCGTTTTTTCAATTCACATTATTAACCAAACAAATCAAAAACAAGATGGAAACAAGACGAAATGATGAGCAGCAGCTTTTTCATTTCAGCCGCTGGAGCCGCAAGTCCTACGGGGCATTTGCGAGTCTGCGGAGGTTGAAAATCTGCGTGCTTGCAGTCGGAATGTCGTCCATTTTGCTTTTGCCTCATGAAGCACTTGCCGAAGGGGTCGATACGCTCGGTATCTACAAGACGCTTGATATCGAAGACATAAGTATCGAGGGCAACAAATCCGCCCCCACACGCAGTGCCATGATTCCGACTGCCGTCTACGACAGAACGGTCGATGCCGCCGCGCCTGTCCAGACCATGGAAGCCGCGTTGCGTCTGAGTCCGTCGGTGGACATTCGCGAGCGCGGAGGCAAAGGCATTCAGACCGACATTTCGATTCGAGGAGGGTCTTTCGACCAGACAATGATTCTGCTCAACGGAATCAACTTCACAGATGCCCGCACCGGACATCAGACTCATTCACTGCCCGTCGATACCGACTGCATATCGGGTATCGAAATCATCGACGGCATAACCGGCACGGGTGCATTCGCAGGTGCGATAAACATTCGCACCGCACCGCTCAAGCCGACTTATTTGAGAGCCGACCTCTCGGGCGGAGCCTACGGATATGCCGCCGGAAATCTTTCGGGAGCCGTCACCCATAAAGGTCTGACAGTAATGGCAATGGGTTCCTATCGCCGCAGCGACGGTTATATCCACAACACCGCTTTCCGCAACTGGAACGGTTATCTGCGTGCCACATGGGACAATTCGAAAGCGGGATTTTTCGATTTTCAAGCCGGCTATCAGAATCGTCTTTTCGGTTCGAACGGATTCTACTCTCTGCTCTACAAAGAGCAGTTGGAACAGACCGAAACCATGCTTGCATCGCTGAGATGGGTTCGCAGTTTCGGCAATCTGACCGTCAATGCGTCGGGCAGCTATCGCAAAAATTTCGACCGGTTCGAACTCATCAAAAATCATCCGGAGAAGGTTCCCTACAACTATCATAACACTGACAATGCGGGAGCCGAACTGTGGGGCGACTACAGATGGACTGCCGGTACGACATCGCTCGGTGCCGATTACCAGTACAATCACATATTCAGCACGGTTTTGGGCGAACCGCTCGACACTCCGCACGGACGCTACACCAAATCCTACCGACGATACGCAGGCAATCTATGGCTGCGGCACATAAAACGCTGGCGAAGATTCGACGTATCGGCTTCGGCGGGCATCAGCTTCACTCCATACGGAAACTCCGCATTGTGGAGCGTTTCGGGCGGATACCATTCGCTGACGGGTTTCGGGGTAGAGGCCGGAGCGGCGCAATCCATGCGTCTGCCCACATTTACCGACCTCTTCTACACCGCTACGGGCTACAAAAGCAATCCCGACCTTAAGCCTGAACGCGCAATCACATATCGTTTGCGCGCATCTTACGACGGTTCCGAACACTGGACGGCTTCGGCCCTCGTATACTGGCGAAGCGCCGACAACATCATCGACTGGGTGAAACCTACACCCGAAGCCGACTGGGAATCGCGTCAGATAACCGAACTCGGGACTCTCGGAGCCGAAATATCGGCCGGATACCGTTCCGACGGATGGCTGCGCAAAGCCACGCTCTCTTACGGATATATTCACTCCACGAAAAACAGCGGTTCGCTCATCTCGAAATATGCATTCGACTATATGCGCAACAAATTGGCAGCCGGAGTAGAATTCCGATTCCTGCGTCGTTTTTCGCTGGCCCTTACCGGCACGCTCTACGACCGCACGGGCAATTATGCCGACGCATCGGGAGCAGTACTCGACTTCAAACCATATTTTCTGCTCGACGGGCGGCTGTCGTTCGAATGGCGTATGTTGAGACTCTATCTCGACGCCATGAATATGACCGACACCCGATACTTCGATTACGGAGGTTTGCAGATGCCGGGTGCATGGATTTCGGCCGGAATTACGATTACGATTTAGAACATGATGCGGGAGGTGTGAAAAACCTCCCGTTTTTTACTATCTTTGCATCATTATGAAAGAGCTGCCCCAACTCACATTCCCTCCGATAGAGCTGTCGATTCGCCGCCGCAGCGACGGTTATCCGGTAATTCCCGACAAAATCAGGGGCGGATACCTCGTGCTTACGCCCGAAGAGTGGGTGCGAAGGCATCTGATAGGGTATCTCGTCTCGCATTGCGGGGCGGAGTTGAGAAGCATCCTCACCGAATATCCTATCGAATTGAACGGAACGGCCCAAAGGGCGGATGTCGTCGTGCTCGACAATGCGGGGAATGCGGTGCTTCTTGCCGAATGCAAAGCCGCGGATGTAAAGATTGACAAAGAGGTATTGTCGCAGGCCGTGCGTTACAATTCGGTACTCAAAGCCCGTTATATCGTACTCACGAACGGCCGCAAGCACTATTGTTACGAGCAGACCGAATCGGGACCGGTCCCGCTGAAAGAGTTTCCCCGATTATAGAGTCGGATAGTTTTTCGAAACGTAGGAGATAAACTGCTCTTTGTAGTTTTCGCCTATCGGTACATATTCGTTGTTGTTCAGATATACGCGTCCGCGAGCGTAACCGGTAACGCATTTCAGATTGACGATGAACGAACGATGAACCCTCATGAACATATCCGAAGGCAGAGCGACCGCCATCTTCTTCATGCGGAACAGAGTCATTATCGAGGAGCCGTCGGTAAAGTGCAAACGCACGTATTCGCTGTCGCTTTCGATGTATACTATATCGGCAAGCCTGACAAGCGACACCTTGTAATCGGCCTTTATGGAGATATACTCGTTTCCGCCGGCATTTTCATCGGCCACCTCGGCTTCGGAGATTACACCCGCCGAATCCTGCGCCTGCAAACTGCTGCAATAGAGTTCATAAAGCGAATTGGCCTTGTTCACGGCACGACTGAACTCGTCGAACGAGAAAGGTTTCAACAGATAGTCCACGGCATCGAGCTTGAAACCCTCGATTGCATACTCGGAGTAGGCGGTGGTGAAGATTATCATCGGCCGCCGTTCGTCATCGAGATCGCGCACGAACTCCACACCCGAGATATCGGGCATATTTATATCCACGAACAACAACTCCACGCTCTCGGTTTCGAGAAACCGGCGAGCCTCGGAAGCGTTGTTGAACTCCGCCTCGAGCGAGAGAAACGGGATTCGTTTGATATAGTTTTTAATCTGTTTGAGAGCCAAAGGCTCGTCGTCGATGGTTATGCACCTTATCATTTGGATACGGGTATTATCAGTTCTACACGGTAGCTGTCGCGCGAAGAGTCGTCGATCTTCAGCGAGTAGTTCTGCCCGTAAATGATACCGAGCCTCTTTTTGACATTCTCAAGCCCTATGCCGGCCTTTTTCTTGCCCGCCGCCCGCGGATGTCGGCTGTTCTCGACCGTAAAGCGGACTTCGCGATTGTCGCATACGACCGCAATATGGATATATGAACGGCGATTGTAGCTCACGCCGTGCTTGAACGCATTCTCGACAAATACGATAAACAGCAGCGGCGGAATGAATATGTCGGCCGTGCGGCGTTCGGGCTGTTCGAACTTTATCTCTATATCGTCCGTATAACGGATACGCATCAGATTGATGTAGTTCGTGACGAACTGGAGTTCGTTGCGCAGTGAAATCTCATGCGCGCCCGATTCATAAAGCACATACCGCATCATCTTCGACAGTTCGATGACGCAATCTTTGGCGCCTTCGGCATCGATGTCGATAAGAGCGTGTATGTTGTTCAGCGTATTCATGAAAAAGTGGGGGTTAATCTGATACTTCAGATACTCCATCTCAACTTGCAGATTCTGATTCTGTAACAGTTCAAATTTTCGTTCGTCGGTAATCGACTTGAACAACATCTTTATAGCCGAATTGGTTCCGAGCATGAACAGACCCAGCAGAACGTTCCAGTACCATTGCAGGTCGGTGAGCGATGCGTTGTAACGGGGAATGAATTCGGGCAGATCTTCGGGAGTGAAGAGTCTGCCCTCGATATACTGCTGGTAGATATCCACGCAAGCGAATACCAATCCGAGCATCATCGCGACGCACACCACATACCACAAATACCGCCTCTTAATCAGCAGATGCGGGGCGATAAACGAGTTGTGAATGGCGAAAATTATAAAAAACGGAGCAATCTTGGTCCACGCGATTATGATGTTGTTTATATTGATATGCTCCTCAGCCATAAGCTTGGCATTGAGAATAGGCACGAGCAGCACTGCAATCCACGTAAATGCGTAGATGGTGTTCTCGCTCAATATCCGCTGCCAGTCTATGTTTATTTTTATCGCCATTTACTCTTCGGGCCGCTTTTACAGATTAAGTTTCGACACGTCGTAGAGATAACGCTTGATGCTTCGCTTGGGCGTTTTCTCGAATTCGGTGGGGTAGAGCGTGATGTTGGACACCTGCTCGTATGAAGCCTGCAGCTTGTTCAGTTCGACGAGATTCTGTTTCATGATAGCCGGCAGCGCGGATTTGTCCACGCCCTCCTTTTCGGCCTGTTCGTAATCGGGTACCACCAGCGCATGAAGACGTCCGTTGCACTCTATGATGAGCGACTCCATCACCATGTACATATTGTTAAGCTTGTCCTCGATCTCCTCGGGGTAGATATTCTGACCGTTGCCGGTGAGAATCATGGTTTTGGAGCGTCCGCGGATATAAATGGTACCGTCGGCATCCATCGTACCCATATCGCCGGTATGCAGCCATCCGTCGGGTTCGAGTACCGCTTTGGTATCCTTTTCGTTCTTGTAGTATCCCGACATCACATTCTCGCCGCGCACCATGATTTCGCCTGCCACATTCTGCGGATCCGGAGAGTCGATTTTAGCCTCGATGTAGCCTTCGATGAAACGGCCGCACGAACCCGCCTTAAACATATATTCGGGCGTAAAGCTGATGAGGGGAGCGCATTCGGTCATACCGTAGCCGATTGTAATCGGGAAGTTGATTTTCATGAGGAACGATTCGGTCTCCTGATTCATCGGAGCGCCTCCCACGATGAATATCATCACATTGCCGCCGAACGCCGACATGAGCTTCGCGCGTATCGAAGCATAGATGGCCGTATTAAGCAAAGGCACCTTCATGGCGATACTCAGCGGACCTTTTTCGAGCATGGGCTGCACCTGCTTGCGGTATATCTTCTCGAGAATCAGAGGCACGCAGCACACCACGGTAGGACGCACCTCCTGCATGGCCTCGATAAGTATCTTCGGCGAGGGGATTTTGCCCAGCAGCGTTATGTGGCCGCCGGCAGCGAGCGGACCGAGGAAATCGAACGCACATCCGTAGGCATGAGCCAGCGGCAGGAACGACAATATCCGCACGCCTTTGCCGAAGTAGTATTCTCCGTGGCGATTTACGGCCTTGGTCACGGCGAAATGCACATTGCCGGTAAGGTTGTTGAGCGTAAGCATCACGCCTTTCGAGTGGCCGGTGGTTCCCGATGTATAGTTAAGCACTACGACCTGCTCGTTGGGGATATCGGGATATTTGATATCCTCGATTCTGAATCCGCGCTGATATTTGGTACGATAGTGTTTGGTCATATTCTGCATGAACTTGGTCAGCGAATCGCTGTCACGTTCGTATATGACATGAAAATCGGTGAGCGAGAATACCGCTTCGATACGCATAATCTGGTCCTCTTCGATAACATCCCAGTAGTTGTCGCCGATGAAGAGCAGACGGCTGTCCGAATGGTTGATGATATGGATAATGTCATTGGGATTGAAATCCTGCAAAATAGGTACCAGACAGGCTCCGTAGGTGATGGTTGCAATGTAGGTCATGCACCAGCGCGGATTGTTGCGGCCTATAAGCGCAATTTTGTCGCCCTGTTTGATGCCCGCCTTTTCGAAGAGCATATGCAGTTTGGCGATTTCCTTTGCCATTTCATAATATGAGAATGTTTCATGTTTGAAATAGTCGGTAAGAGCCGGCATTTCGCGATTTTCGCGGAATGCGGTTTCATACATTTTCACGAGATTTGCCTCAAGCATGTCTATTCAAATTTTAGGTTTGTATTCAGTTTAATATCATATTTCAACGCGAAGAGGAGCGAACGCACCTCCACGCAGGTTTCGTCACTCCTCTTCGGATTCGGGTTCGTTCTTTTTAAGACTTCCCCAAACGTTTATTTTCGATTCGGTACCGGCTTTAAGCCTTGCTATGTTCTTCCGGTGGGTCCACAGCAGCATCGCCGCCACGAAGAACGAAAATATTATGAATGTAACCGATGTATCTCCCCGCCGGACGAACGCTGCCGACGACGATATGATTACGAACAGCGGAAAACAGCATCCGGCAATCATCGAAGCCAGCGATACGTAGTTCGATATGAGGAACACGATTATCCACACTCCGAAACAGAGCAGAACGATTGCGGGATCGACTCCGGCGATGGCTCCGACTATGGTCGCAACGCCTTTGCCGCCTTTGAAATCGGCGAACAGCGGGAATATGTGACCGATTACGACGGCGACCGTCGCCACTATCTTCAGATTTATAATCATGGCCAGCGATATGTCGCTGTTGTATGTCAGGAAAGACATGAGCGTAACGGCCAGAAATCCCTTTATGAAATCGATTGCGAATACGGGCAGACAAGCCTTCCAGCCCAATACGCGCAGCACGTTTGTCGTGCCGGCATTTTTGCTTCCGTACTCGCGTATGTCGATGCCGAAATAGCGTTGTCCTATCCACACTGCACTCGGTATCGAGCCGAGAACATAGGCCAAAACGACAAGTATGGCGATGCAATAATATGTTATAATCATAGCAGTGCTTTTAATGCAATTTAGTGCAAAGGTAGTAAAATTTTCGAAACAGACCGGTTTTTGTAAAAAAAAGAGCGGGAGGAGAGGTTTGTTCGATTGGATTTATTATCTTTGCAATGCAGAAATTTAACATGGAATAATCTTGTATTGTATGTCTATACACAAACAATTTCTCACCGATATAAAATCGCCGCGCTGGTGGATTTCATGGTTTACAATCTTGTTCGGCTGTCTGATAATGGCGGCCGGATACGTGCTTTTCATAAACCCCTACAATATCGTCCCCGGCGGAATCTACGGTGCCAGCATCGTCATGCACAGCATATTCCCGTCGATTCAGGTAGGTACGTTCGGATATATGTTCGACATTCCGCTGCTGCTGTTCGGACTTATATGTTTCGGCAGCACATTCGGAATGCGGACCATAATCGCCGCGATGATAACCCCCGGTCTTATGAACATCATCTCGAAGGCCGTATATCCGTCGCAGTCGGCGCTCGAGAAGCTCGACCCGACACAGTTGCTCGGAGGCTCCATCGACCTCTCTCACGACCTTATGCTCACGACAATCATAGGCTCCGTCCTCATAGGCATCGGAGTGGGCATGGTCGTCCGCAATCAGGCCACCACGGGAGGAACCGACATCATCGCCATGATGCTGCACAAATATTTCCGCATCAACTTCTCGAACGGCGTACTGCTCGCCGACTCGATAGTCGTATTGTCGGGTCTGTTGGTTATCGGATTCGGATTCGGAGCATCCGACGGCCCCGCAAGCGGAGGATGGTTGCTCTCGCTCTATTCGTTAGTCGCCATATTCGTGGCTTCGCGCGTAATCGCATACGTCATCGACGGAGCATCCTACGACAAGATGATTTTCATCATCAGCGACGGGCATCGCGATGAAATCAAACACCTTGTCCTCAAAGAACTCGACCGCAGCGCGACATACATCAAGGCCAGCGGAATGTATACCGACGCCGAACGCGAAATGATATTCCTCGTCGTAAGCCGAAAGGAGATTCAGTTCGTGCAGCGTCGCGTCAAAGAGATCGACCCCAAAGCCTTCATGGTGGTGACCGATGCCTACGATACATTCGGCGAGGGATTCAAGCCTCTGCCCGATGCCGACCAGCTTCAGGCATCCTGATTCACAAAAAAACCTACTTGAGATTTGGATATAAAATTCAATACTGAAAACAAACTGCGTCCGCTTAAGGGCGACGGCCGCAAACTCTTCATAGAGACCTACGGCTGCCAGATGAATGCCGGCGACAGCGAGATAGTAGTCTCCATCATGCAGGCCGAGGGATATTTCTACACCGACTCCATCGACGAGGCCGACATCGTGCTTATCAACACATGTTCGATACGCGAC
>JAFLRS010000042.1 GCA_022511355.1 Alistipes sp. | reverse complement strand
TTTTGTATATATCGGCCCTGTTCCCTTATTCAGAAACAATGGAATAATGACAAAACGTGAATGCACCACGTTTAACATTACCGCGAATGATACCCCTCCCTTTTCCAAAGGGAGGGGAGAGGGGAGGGAATGTAAATATAAAAATATCGCGCAACCGACATCATTCTAAAACGTTCCGCAATCTTGGCACATTGAAATATATAATTGCCCAAAAGAAAATCGGACGGAAATATTTCCGTCCGATTTTCTTCTGCGGTTTACCGCACGCATCTACTCCTCGCTCTCTTCTGCTTCGGGAGCGGGTTCGGGCTTCGCGAAAGGTCTTACGTCCAAAACCTCGACCTCGAACTTCAAAGCCTCGTTCGGACCGATGTCGCGACCGGCACCGCGCGGACCGTATGCCATATCCGAAGGAATCCACAGCGTAATCTTGCCGCCCTTGCCCACGAGCTTCATTCCCTCGCTCCAGCCGCGAATTACACGGTTGAGCGGGAACTCCGCCTTCGAAACACTCTCGAGCTGCTTCTCGAGGCGTTCACGGCGAGTCTCTTTCTGCTCGTCGGTAAGCTCCTTGTCCTTTGCCAGCTCGGCAATCTGCTTCTTCACATCCTCCTCGCGCTGATAGCTCGAATCGAACACCTTGCCGTCGCGGGTCATACCCTTGTACTTAACCACTACGACGTCGCGGTCATCGGTAGCCACAAGCTCGCTGTCGCCCTTGCGGTTCACCTTGTAGAGCAGACCGCTTTCGGTCTTCTTAACGCCCAGACCGCGTTCCATTTTGGCCAGCCACTTTGCCGAAGCCTCCTCGTTCTGTGCGGGGCGAACCACCATGAAGTAGTTCTGCAGGAAAGTATTGACCTCGGTTTCGGACATCTTGCCGTTACCCTCTTGAGCCTCCAGAAATCCCTTGCAGAGCTGACGGGTCTGCAAAGGCACGTTGCTGTTGAGTACGTTGCTGCCGATATCGATACCGAATGCATAGGATACATCGGCACGCTCCTTCTCATCGACGAACATTTCGGGGTCGGCAACGGGATACTCTACTTTGGTCGAATCGCCCGACGCAAGACGCAGACTGTCGGCCACACGGCGATGCTCGGCGATAAGACGCGAACGCTCACCGCGTTTTGCCATGAAGTATTCGCGAAGAATGTCGATAGCCTCGTCCTGAGTTTCGGCGCCTTTCTCCAGAAGGGCTTCCTCGAGACCGTTGGTAATCGCTTTGTAGTCGAAGGGAACATCGGCGAACTCGTACTTCACACCGTAACCGATGTTGGAACCCAAAGCATACGACAGCGAGTCCATTTTCGAACTGCTGCCCTTCGTAATCAGGCTCTTGCTTCCGCAAGAACAAGCCACGGCCACCACACACAATGCTGCCGCAGCCGCATAAAGATTCTTTTTCATTTCGTTTTTCAATTTATTATTTCGTTGTTCGATAAATCGTTCTGCGCTGCAAATATAGTAAAATATTGTTCAATATTTTCAAAAATATTTGCACTGCCGCTCTATCGGCGTCTGTAAGGACGCACATTCAGTACATCCACCTCGTAAAACAGAGTCGAATTGGGTGCTATGCCCAACTCCTCATTGCCGTCGGTTCCGTAAGCAAGGTCCGAAGGAATCCATGCGTCGAAATGTCCGCCGGCACCAACCATCTTCACAGGCTCCTGAAGCCCCTTCACCAAATCGGCCAAAGCCGTGCGCAAAGTGTCGGCGCGTTCATACGACGACTCCACCGTGGTGCCGTCCTGCAGCGACAACCGGTAACGCAGCACCAACGTGTCGCGCGTATTGGAGGCCAAAGTCTGCTGGTCGCCGCTCTCCGATATGCGGTAGGTAACTCCGGTTCGGGTTCTCACATAGGAGCGGTTCGTCTTGGCCAAATCGCTCAAAAAACGCTCCTCGTAGAGTTTGAATTTCTCATACTTGGAGTAGTTCATCTGACGCAGATAGTAATTGCGGGCTTCGGTCATCGACATCTTGGCCGAACCTGCATAGACGTCGCGTATCGCCGCGCAAACCACGTCGATATCGAGCGTGGAGTCAATCTGAAGCAGATTGTGACCCACATTCATGCCTATGATGTAGGCCAGCGAATCGTTCTCGACCGTCAGCAGACGACGGCCGCTATTGCGGCACGAAACGGCTCCGGCGGCAATCAGCAGCACAGCCGCAGCCACCCAAAGGTATGGCATTAATCTCTTCATGGCGTTGTTATTCATTCGATTTGAGTGCGATACCGCACATTTTATACAACATTCGCGCACCCACCGAAGCGTCGGTTTTGTCATTCATGTCGGGAACCACCTCCACGAGGTCGAATCCGGCAATGCGTCGGCCCGAACGAGCCACGCAATCCATAAGATATACCGCCTCGTCGAATGTAAGTCCTCCCGCCACGGGCGTGCCGGTATGGGGGCAGTACTCTATCGACAGCGCATCGATATCCATGCTTATGTAGACCGTCTGAGGCAGCGTCTCCACAATTTCGGCGCATATCGAGGCCCATGTACGGCCTTCGAATTTGTCGTTCGCCAGACGGTTCCACTCGAAGCTGACGATTCGCGGGTCGGTCTCGGCGATTCGCTTCTCGGTGTAGCAGAAGTCACGGACACCCACCTGCACCAACTTCGAAACCTCGGGCACGTCGCGCAAAACATTGAACATCACCGAGGCATGAGAGTATTCGAACGATTCGTACGCCTCCCGCAAATCGCGATGGGCATCGAAATGAAGTATGCCCAGACCCTCGTTGTGACGGGCCACCGCCTTTATCGAACCGTAAGCCGTGGAGTGGTCTCCGCCCACCAGACCCGTAATGCGGCCCTCGGCAATCCAGTGCGAAACCTCGTCGAAGACGGCGGCATTCATGGCGGCACAACCCTCGTTGATGCGGCGCAGCTTGCGGGCGAAGTAGTCGCTCGCGATATCGCTGCCGTTTTCGAGCTGTTTGATTATGCGTTCGGCATCGCCGCGCAGACGCTGCGAATCCTCCTCGAGCGAATAGTTCACCGGAGCCGTGGCTATGCCTTCGCGCCAGCGGTCGGGAGATACGGGGTCGTAGAAATCGAGCTGAGTCGAAGCGTCGATAATCGCATCGGGAGCATAAACCGAACCCGCACCGTAAGAGGAAGTAACATCCCACGGAGCCGAAATAAGCACCAAACGGGCCTCCTCAAGTTTGAAATCCATTCCGAAATAGTTGCCGTTGTCGACTCCCACTCCGTCGGGATTGAAAAATCCGAAATTCATATGCACACTCTTTACCGTACAAAGGTAGTAAAAATTCATTATATTTGCGACAACTATGATTAAGGTGGTAATCGACAGGGATATTCCCTTTCTGGAGGGTCTGCTCGAACCCTATGCGCAGGTGACGCAGCTCGAAGGCCGTGCAATTTCCGCAGCCGACGTGCGGGATGCCGATGCGCTCGTAATCCGCACCCGAACACGATGCGATGCCCGACTGCTGCAAGGCTCCCGGGTGAAAACGGTCGTGACCGCAACCATCGGCACCGACCACATCGACTCCCGATGGTGCCGCGACAACGGCATAGAGGTGTTCAATGCGGCCGGATGCAATGCGCGGGGCGTACTGCAATGGGTGGCGGCGGTACTCGTGCAATCGGTACACGGCCGCGGTCTCGACCCCCGACAGCTTACGCTCGGAGTCGTCGGAGTGGGCAACGTGGGTTCGCTCGTGGAACGGTATGCCCGCATTTGGGGGTTTAACGTGATTTGCTGCGACCCGCCGCGCGAAGAGCGCGAACATTGCGGATTCCTGCCCGTCGAAGAGATTTTCCGCCGCGCCGACATAGTGACGCTGCACGTGCCTCTCGACGATTCGACATATCATCTCGCCGACAGCCGTATGCTCTCGCTGCGCAAAGGCGGAATGCTCATAAACGCCTCGCGCGGCGAAGTGGCCGACACCCGGGCGCTCGCCGACTCCGACAAACTGCTGGCTCTCGACGTATGGGAGAACGAACCCCGCATCGACCGCACACTCGCGGAACGGGCCCTGACGGCAACACCCCACATCGCGGGATATTCGCTTCAGGGCAAGGCCAACGCCTCGGCCGCAGCTGTGGAAATCCTCGCCCGCAAATATTCGCTTCCGCTCGCGGGCTGGTATCCGCGCGGAGTAAAGAGAACCGTACCGCAACCGATTGCATGGCAGGAGCTTTGCTCCTCGATAGCCTCGCACTACGACATAGAGGCCGACTCACACGCCCTCAAATCGCATCCCGAAAGGTTCGAGGAGCTGCGAAACGGCTACCGCTATCGCGAAGAGTATTTTTAGAACAAACGAAGGCGATTATATATTTTAATGTACCAAGTTCGAGGACCGTTTTACAATGATGTCAGCAGTTTTATTTTTACAGTCCCTCATTAAAGTATATAATCGCGCAAACGAAATTTTGCTACATTTGCAACCGTAAAACAGGATAAAGTCATGTTCAGGATTTTACGACCACTGCTGTTCGCCATGAACCCCGAAACGGCTCACAACTTCATTTTGTGGCTGCTTCGTCTGGCAGGACACATTCCGGCAGGCCGCTGGCTGCTGCGCAAATGCTATGCCGTCGAACACCCCTCGCTCGAACGCGAAGTATTCGGACTGCACTTCAAAAACCCCATAGGCGTGGCTGCCGGTTTCGACCGCAATGCCGAAGTGTACCGCGAACTGGCCGCCATGGGATTCGGATTCGTCGAGGTGGGAACCGTCACACCGCGACCCCAGACCGGAAACCCCAAACCGCGCATATTCCGTTCGGGCAATCCCGACGACCCCTCGATTCTCTACCGCACGGGCGTGGCCAACAAAGGTCTCGAACGCGCAATATCGCGTCTGCGGCGTCCTCATGACGGAACAGTCGTCGGATGCAACATCAGCAAAAACTCCATAACTCCGGTGGAGAATCAGCCCGCCGACTATCTGAAACTGTTCCGCAATCTGTATCAGTATGTGGACTACTTCACCGTCCACGTGAGCTACAACGCCTTCTCGCGCGACTCGTCGGCTCACACCAAACAGAACGTACTCGATATACTGATGCCGCTCTTCGACTTCCGCCGCGGTCAGAACGAATACCGGCCCATATTGCTCAAAATATCGGCCGACCTGCCCGACGAAGTGGTGGACGAAATGACCGACATAATGCTCGAAACTCCGCTCGACGGCATCGTCGCCGTAAATGCACCGCTCGCACGCGAAAAGGTCTCCACGGCAAAAGTCTCGTCGATAGCGGCATTCGCCAGCGGCCGACGACTCACCGAACGGGCAATCGAAGTGGTGCGGCGCATACACCGACGCTCCAACGGACTCTATCCCATCATCGGCGTGGGAGGACTCATGACCCCCGAAGACATCCGCGCCATGCTCGATGCCGGAGCCACGCTCGTCCAGCTCTATACCGGTCTGGTCTACAACGGCATGAAGCTCGTCCGCGACACCTGTCACGCCCTTATTCTCGACGCCGGACAGGCCGACCGCGACAGCCGGAGAGAGGATGGCCCGAACGAAAATCCCGCCGAACAATGAATGCCGCAATAATAACCATAGGCGACGAGATTCTGATAGGTCAGATTGTCGATACCAACGCCGCGCACATCGCCCGACAACTCAATGAAGCCGGCATAACCGTAAGCGAACGGCTCTCGGTGGGCGACGACGCACGGCAAATCGAAGAGAGCATACTGCGGGCCATGGAACGGTGCAGCGTGGTGATAACCACCGGAGGTCTCGGCCCCACGAAGGACGACATAACCAAAACCACCCTCGCACGAATGTTCGGATGCCGCATGGTGAACGACCCCGATGTGGAGATGCATATACGCGGTCTGCTCGAACGCCGGAACATACCTTTCAACGAACTGAACCGTTCGCAGGCACTCGTGCCCGAAGGCTGCACCGTACTGTTCAACGCCCACGGCACAGCTCCCGGAATGTGGTTCGAACGCGACGGACACATTCTGATAAATCTGCCCGGCGTACCCTTCGAGATGAAACATCTGATGGAGGACGAAGTTCTGCCGCGGCTCAAAAACCGATTCGAACTGCGTTCGGTCGTACACCGCACCATGATAACCGCCGGCATCCCCGAATCCATGCTGGCCGAACGCATCGCCTCATGGGAAGAGGCTCTGCCTCCGTATCTGAAACTGGCATATCTGCCCGCACCCAACATCGTGCGTCTGCGTCTGTCGGCATACGAGGTGGACGGAGAGAGCGTCGCGGCCGAAATCGAACGCCGCTTCGCCATGCTCGAGGAGATAATCCCCGACAACATCGCCGGCTTCGAGAATGCCACCCTGCAGGAACACGTACACCGTATGCTCACCGAACGCGGCCAAACGCTCGCCGTGGCCGAAAGCTGCACCGGAGGAAGAATCGCATCGCTGTTCACCGCCATGGCGGGAGCGTCGGCCTACCTCCTTGCGGGAGCGGTGACCTACTCCAACGAGGCGAAAATCAGTATGCTCGGCGTATCGCCCGACACGCTCCGACGCTGCGGAGCGGTAAGCGAACAGACGGCACGCGAAATGGCCGAAGGCGTAAGACGCATAACGGGCGCCGACTACGGAGTCGCCACCACAGGCATAGCAGGTCCTGCCGGCGGCAGCGAAGAGAAACCCGTGGGTACGGTATGGTTCGCCGTCGCATCGGCCGAAGGCACGACCGCCGTAATGCGCAATTCGGGCACCGACCGCGGTCAGATTATCGAACGCGCCTCGGCCTATGCCATAGAACTCCTGCGCGACAGAATCCTCAACCGCAAATAACGGCACACACGGACCGAAACAACAAGTTCGCCGAAAAATTTCGAGAAAATTGCAGGTTCGGAATTTTCTTACTATATTTGCATCCCCGATTGTGCGGCATTGCAGGCACATGACGGGAATGACAAGAAACATTAACAACGTAAAACAATGAAAGTCTGCGAAATCACAGGTAAAACCGCCGTAGTGGGCAACAACGTTTCCCACTCGAACCGCAAGACCAAGCGTACCTTCAGCCCCAATCTGAAAACCAAACGCTTCTGGTCCGAGGAGGAGGGACGATGGATTACTCTGAAAGTATCGACCTCCGGAATGAAAACCATTAACAAAAAGGGACTCGCAGCTGCTCTCAAAGAGGCCGCAGCCCCCAAAAAACTCTACTAAAAATCGGTAAAAATGGCAAAGAAAGGTAACAGAGTTCAGGTCATTTTGGAATGCACCGAACAGAAAGAAAGCGGAGTACCGGGAATGTCCCGCTACATCACCACCAAGAACAAGAAAAACACACCCGACAGACTGGAGCGTAAAAAGTACAACCCCTATCTCAAGCGTGTGACCGTTCATCGTGAAATCAAGTAAATCGTCTGAATTATGGCAAAGAAAGTAGTCGCAACGCTCAAAACCGGTACAGGTAAACAGTTTACCAAATGTATCAAGATGGTTAAGTCGGAAAAAACCGGTGCCTATATGTTCAAAGAGGCCATCGTTCCGAACGACCAGGTTACCGAATTCTTCAAATAACAGAAAAAGATTCGGATTTGTGATTTCGGTCCCCGAAAACGACCGACACACAAAAGGCAACTCACAGCGAGTTGCCTTTTGTGTTTCTTATCTGCCGAGCTCCAGACGTCGGGTCGAAGCGTCCAGATTTATCGCCACGAACAGCAATATCGTGAAGGCTACGAACGACGAACCGCCGTAACTGATAAAAGGCAACGGGATACCCATCACCGGCATCAATCCTATCGTCATGCCCACATTCACCAGCACGTGGAACAGCAGTATCGCCGCCACGCAATAACAATACACGCGTCCGAACGGCTCTCCGTAACGGTCGCCCATCTTCATGAGCCGGAATATCAGCAGCAGGAGCAGCACAAGCACCACCGCCGAACCCGCAAAACCCCACTCCTCGCCTATCGAACAGAAGATGAAGTCGGTATGTTTCTCGGGCACGAAATCGTACTGTATCTGCGTGCCGTGAAGATAGCCCTTGCCGAAAAATCCGCCCGAACCTATCGCTATCTTCGACTGATGCACGTTATAACCCGTCTTCTTCAGGTCCTCCTGCAAGCCGAGGAATGTAAGTATCCGGTTCTGCTGGTGGGGTTTGAGTATCGAATCGAAAAAGTACTGGCTCATGGGCAAAAACAGCATCGACGCCATATAAAGAGCCACTATCAGATAGATATTCCGCAGATTCGAACGGTAAGCGTATATCGCGGCCGCCGCCACCCCGACTCCCGATGCTATGAGCAGCGTCTCGTAATAGAGCATTTTGCCTCCGGCCGCCCACTGTATTATATATATAAGTATCGACAAGGCGAACATCGCGGCCAGAAACACCACTCGGCTGCGCCATTCGCCGTTCATCATCATCTCCGAAAGCGAAAAGATGAATATCAGCAGCAGCGTGAGTACCGTCGGGGCTATGATGAACGAAACCACGAAGAGCAGAGCCACGAACAGCACCGGAATGCAAAGCCATTTGTTGAGACCCTCGCGGTATAGCACGAATATCAGCGAACCGAGTACGATGCCCGAACCCGTATCGTTCTGCGCGACGATGATTCCCAACGGCAGCAGAATCAGGGCTGCAAGCTTGAACAGCGATGCCGGTTTGTTAATTTCGAATCCGTTTTCGCTCATCATTCGGGCCACGGCAAGAGCTATGGCTATCTTCGCGAATTCGACCGGCTGCACGCGCAGCGAACCGAATTCGAACCACGCCTTCGCTCCATTGACCTCCCGACCGAAAAACAACGTGCCCAACAACAGCAGAATACCGACCGCATAGGCCGGATATGCCAGCATATGGAAGTAGCGGCTGTCGGAAAGCATAAGCACGAATGCGAACAGCCACGCTATGCCCACCCACATGGCCTGCTTCATGTAGAGGTTGGACATGGCGAAGAACGACATACTCTCCTTGTCGTATGTGGCGGCGCAGATGCTCATAAGCCCCACCACCGACAACGCGATGTAGAGTCCGACGCACTTGAAGTCGATGCCGCCGAATATACCGCTATTCCGTTCATTTGTCATAAGCGGGATAATAGATGTTTTTACTCTTTACCATATCCACCAGCCTTTGCCGCTGTATGGTGTCGGTGAGGTAGAACTCCTCCAACAGCGAAGCTATGGGCAGAGCCGTCGAGGCTCCGAAACCTCCGTTCTCGACATATACCGATATGGCGATGCGCGGATTGTCCTTCGGGGCGAACGACAGAAATGTAGAATGGTCATCTCCGTGCGGATTCTGGGCCGTACCCGTCTTTCCGCAGACATCCAGCCCCTCCAGACGCGCCAAAGTGGAGGTTCCGCCCACATTCACGCCGCGCCACATACCCTCGACTATGGGGTCGAAATATTTCGGTTCCACCTTCGTGTAGTGACGTTCGCGGAAACGGGCATCCAACGAATCGCGACCCTCCACGCTCCGAACGATATGCGGAACATAATAGTAGCCGCGGTTGGCGATTATGGCCGCCAGATTGGCCATCTGCAAAGGCGTGCAGCCCAACTCGCCCTGACCTATCGACAGCGACAGCACCGTCTGCGAATTCCACGAACCGCGATACCGCCAGTCATAGAATTTACGGTCGGGAACATATCCGTCGCCCTCGCCTATGAAGTCGGTATCGAGATTGCGTCCGAAACCGAAACTCTCCACATATTCGCGCCACACGTCGAAACCATCCTTCACATTGCCGTATCGGGGATTGTCGAGAATGTTGCGGAATACATAGCAGAAATAGGCGTTGCACGACGTAGCCACCGCCTCATAGAGATTCAGCGGCGAACCGTGGGCATGACACTTCACCGTAACGCGTCCGTTGTGATAGCCCATGTGGCATGGATACATATTCGTCGGTTTCAGGACTCCCTCCTGCAAACCTATCAGACCCTGCACCAGCTTGAAAGTCGAACCCGGAGGATATTTCGCACGCACGGCACGGTTGAAAAGCGGCCGCCGTTTGTTGTTGAGCATCTTCATGTAGTTGTTTCCGCGTTCGCGTCCCACCAGTTCGTCGGGGTCGTATGTGGGCGACGAAACCATCATCAGAATCTCGCCCGTCGAGGGTTCGATAGCCACGGCGGCACCCACCTTCCCCTCCATAAGCTCCTCGGCGAAGAGCTGCAGGCGGGCGTCGATAGTGCAGACTATCGAACTGCCCGTCTCGGGAAGCGTATCGAATGCACCATCCATGTAGGAGCCGCGCGGAGCCCCGTGAACGTCGCGGGTCTCGATGCGCAGACCCTTCCTGCCGCGAAGCACATCCTCGTAGGCCGACTCCACACCCGTAACGCCGATATAATCACCCGCACGATAGTCGGGGTATCGGCGCAGCATATCTTCGGTAACCTCGCCCACATATCCCAACAGATTGCCGCCAACCTTGCGCGGATAACGACGCACGGTACGGGCCACGGTGTAGAATCCGCGCAGATTGAACTCGTCGAGCTGCAGCTTCTCCTGCTGCGACACGAAACCCAGAATCTTCCTCGGCGCACGCGGAGCCATTCGCGCCGAAGCCAGTTCGCGTTCGAGCCGCTCGCGCGAAATGCCCAAAGTCTCGCAAATGCGCACCGTGTCGAAACCCTCGCCCGGAATCTCGCGGTAGACGACCATGAAGTCATAACACTCGATACTCTGCACCAGATACTCGCCGTTGCGGTCATAGACCTCACCGCGGGCGGGATACTGAACCACATGACGCAGAATATTGTTCCGGGCCATCTCCTTGTATCTCGAATCGATGAGCTGAATCCACGCCAAACGGAGGAATATCGCGCCGAATATGATGAATACCACCACCCGCAGCGTGCGGATGCGTGCCGATTCGTCGTAGGTTTTCATTGACGCGACGGTGCTTTGGAGTTGAACATATAGGCGGCTATCCGCAGGAAGAGCAGCGACGAAACCGTACCCGTCACAAAACGGAGCAGAGTATAGAGAAAATGTCCGACCGTGAAGGCCTCGAAGGTATAGAAAACAAGTGCGTGAAATGCGGTTATCAGAATGAAGTACTGCGTAAACTGACGACGGCCCATATTGCGCGGTCCCGGGAAACCTCCGTCACGCATTCCGTCGAGACCCACGATGGCCGTAAGCAGCGGACGGCGTACATAACCCGCAGCCAGCGAGGCTATGGTGTGGAGTCCGGCCGTACCGCAAAGCAAATCGGTAACCGCTCCCGCCGCGAATCCGGTCATAAGATTGAGTACCGAAGGAGCATTCACCGGCAGCAGCACCAATACGGCCGTATATATCATCGGAGCGAAATAGACGCTGAGCGTCAGGCGGTCGAAGAAGAAAGTCTGCAACAGCACCGTAATCGCAAAAAGCATCAGGTATCGGAAGATATATCGCATATCGGTCAAATTCAGTTATATGAGTTTCGCACCCGCTCCTCCAGCTCGGCAACCTCGCCCAAAGCTTCGTTGCGGACTATCAGCACATTCTGCAAACGCGACATATCCACCGACAGCCGCACCGCAGCCGTATACGAGGTTTGAGTCTCGTCCATTTCGAAACTCTCCACCGTACCTATCATCATGTCGGGAGCGAAATAGTGCGAAAATCCCGTGGTCAGCACACGTTTGCCCTCTTCGGGGTCGGCATATTTCGAAAGGTTGCACAGCGTGATTTCGTAAGGCGAATCGCCGCGCCATTCGATCGAACCGGAATACTCCGACTCCCCGATTTTGCCGCTCGTGCGGAAATCGACATTCAGAATCGACATCGCCACCGAATAGCGCTCCGAACACTCCAGCACATATCCCACAACAGCTCCCGACGGCGTAACCACCGCCGATTCGGGAACCACACCGTCGCGCAAACCGCGGTTCAGTGTTATGAAGTTGCGGGGACGGTTCACCGTATTCGCGACCACCCGCGCCGCAATGAACGAATACGGGAAATCTTCAGCCACCTCGGGCGTCACATCGGGTGCGGTCTCGCGCAGGGCCGCAACCTCGGCCTCGAGCAGAGCCAACCGCTCGTTGAGAGCGCGGTTCTCGCCCGCCAGAGCGAAATACGACACCACTTCGGAGCGGGCACCCGCAGCCCAACCCGTCACCGAATAGAGCTTCGAGAGCATACGCGCTCGGGTATAGGGAGTCGATTGTATGTAGAAGCTCACTGCCGCGATTTCGAGAACCACGAACAGAATGGTCACATAACTGCGACGCAGGAACTCTACAAGTCGGTACATAGACGATTTATGCGCCCCTTTGCGGCCGCTAACTCATCAGGAAGGAGAAGTGACGGCGATTCTTGAGAGCGATGCCCGTTCCGCGGACGATGGCGCGCAGCGGGTCCTCCGAAATGTGGAACGTAAGACCAGTCTTCTCGGAGAAACGCTTGTCCAGACCGCGAATCAGCGCACCTCCGCCGGCCAGATACACTCCGTTCTTAACGATGTCGGAGTACAATTCGGGAGGCATATTCTCGAGTACCGACATAAGCGCGGCATCGAGCTTGACGAGCGACTTTTCGAGCGCATAGGCAATCTCGTTCGAACTGAGCGACACGGTGCGCGGCAGAGCGGTCAGAATATCGGGACCCGTAATTACGCAATCTTCGGGCTCGTCCTCGAGGTCGAGCACGGCGGCACCCACCGAACATTTGATGGACTCGGCCGTGCGCTCGCCGATGCGGATATTGTGCTGCTGACGCACATAGTTAAGAATGTCGGAGGTAAAGACGTCGCCCGCGGTGTTGATGGACTCCGAACATACGATACCGCCCAGCGATATGCAGGCTATTTCGGTCGTACCGCCGCCGATGTCGATAATGA
>JAFLRS010000041.1 GCA_022511355.1 Alistipes sp. | reverse complement strand
ATATCCCCTCACTTTTGCAAAGTGATGGTATCATGACGCATTAAAAGTATATAATCGCGTTTGTTTTTATTATTCTTTGTGCTATCTTTGTCCTACAAAGATAATAATCCTAAAAAACCGCTTGCTTATATGTCTTTCACAAATTTCGCATCACGTCACATCGGAGTCTCCGACACCGAAGAACTCCGTTCGATGCTCGAGACCATCGGCGTTTCGTCGGTAGACGAACTCGTCTCGCAGGTCATACCCGATTCAATACGTCTTAAACGGCCCGTAGCTCTGCCCGCCGACGGCATGACCGAAACCCAATTCGCCGCACATATCCGCAGCATAGCCGATAAAAACCGTATTCTGCGTTCGTTTATCGGCATGGGCTGGTATCCCGCAGCCGTTCCGGCTCCCGTCATGCGCAACGTCTTCGAAAACCCCGCATGGTACACCTCCTACACCCCCTATCAGGCCGAAATCTCGCAGGGACGACTCGAAGCCCTGCTCAACTTCCAGACAGCCGTAATCTCGCTCACGGGTATGGAAATCGCCAACTGCTCCCTGCTCGACGACGCCACGGCCGCAGCCGAAGCCATGACCATGATGTTCGCTCTGCGTTCGCGCGAAGCGGTTAAAGAGGGCCGCAATCAGCTCTTCGTCGACCGCAACATCTTCCCGCAGATACTCGACCTGCTCATCACCCGCAGCGAACCTTTCGGCATAGAGCTTATCATCGATGACTTTGCCGACTACACCTTCACCGGACGCGAATTCGGAGCCATGGTTCAGTATCCCGCAGCCGACGGCACCGTGAACGACTATGAAGAGTTCGCAGCTGCCGCTCATGCCGCCGGAGCCGCCGTGACAGCCATAGCCGACCCGTTGGCACTGGCTCTGCTCAAGGCTCCCGCCGAATGGGGTGCCGACATAGCCGTGGGAAGCGCACAAAGACTCGGATGCCCTATGGGATTCGGAGGTCCGGGGGCAGGATTCATGGCCACCAAAGACGCATTCAAGCGCAATATGCCCGGACGCATCATCGGCGTATCGGTGGACCGCGCCGGCAACCGCGCACTCCGAATGTCGCTCCAGATGCGCGAACAGCACATCAAACGCGAACGCGCTACATCCAACATCTGCACCGCCTCGGCCCTCATGGCCACTATGGCGGGACTCTACTGCATCTACAACGGACCCGAAGGTCTGCGCGAGGCCGCAATGAACGCGCATCTGTCGGCCGCGGCCGCAGCCAAAGCTCTCACCGACCTCGGATTCAAACTCACATCCCGTAACTTCTTCGACACGCTCGACATCGAAGCCGAAGCAGCCGTAGTGCAGTCGCTGGCTATCGAACACGGCATCAACTTCTTCTATCCTTCGGATTCGCGCGTGAGAATCTCGTTCGACGAACTCACCTCGCACGACGAAGTCGAGACCGTGGCCGCCATCTTCGCCGAAGCGCGCGGCAAGAAACCACGTGCCGTGAAAGCGGTTTCGGAAGCGGTTCTCCCCGCAGCGATGCTCCGCAAATCGGCCATCCTCACCGAACCCGTATTCAACAAATACCGCAGCGAAACCGAACTGATGCGTTATATCAAACGTTTGGAACGTCGCGACATCTCGCTTGCCGATTCGATGATTCCGTTGGGTTCCTGCACCATGAAGCTCAATGCGGCCTCGCTCATGCAGCCGTTGTCGCTGGCGGGCTTCTGCAATATGCACCCCTACGCTCCGGCCGACCAGACCGAAGGCTATGCCGAACTTATCGACGAACTCGAACAGGCATTGGCTGCGGTTACGGGGTTTGCTGCCTGCACGCTCCAGCCCAATTCGGGTGCGGCGGGCGAATATACGGGTCTGATGATTATCCGCGCCTACCACCAGTCGCGCAATCAGGGCTACCGCAACGTGATGCTCATTCCCGCATCGGCGCACGGCACCAATCCCGCATCGGCGGCAATGGCCGGAATGCACATCGTAACCGTCGCCTGCGACTCTGAAGGCAATATCGACATCGCCGACCTCAAGGCCAAAGCCGAAGAACACGCAACCGAACTGTGCGGTCTGATGGTCACCTACCCCTCGACGCACGGCATTTTCGAGACCGGCATACGCGAAATAGTGGATGCCGTTCACGAAGCGGGAGGTCAGGTCTACATGGACGGCGCAAACATGAATGCGCAGGTAGGACTTACCAACCCCGCATACATCGGAGCCGACGTCTGCCACCTCAATCTGCACAAGACCTTCGCCATGCCTCACGGCGGCGGCGGTCCCGGTGTGGGTCCCGTTTGCGTGGCCGAACACCTCAAAGCTTTCCTGCCTTCGCACTCCGTCGTGCCGACAGGCGGCGATCAGGGCATCACCGCCGTGGCCGCAGCTCCCTACGGCTCGGCAATGCTGCTGCCCATAACCTACGGCTACATAAAGATGCTCGGCGAAAAGGGTCTGCGTCAGGCCACCGAAATGGCCATCGTCAATGCCAACTATATGTCGGCGGCATTGGCTTCGGAGTTCAAAACCTACTACACCGGAGCCCACGGACGCGTCGGACACGAACTCATTCTCGACCTCACCTCCTTCAAGAAGGATTACGGAGTCGATTGCGGCGACATCGCGCGCCGACTCATGGATTACGGATTCCATGCACCCACGCTCTCGTTCCCCGTACACGAAACTCTGATGGTGGAGCCTACCGAGAGCGAATCGAAAGCCGAACTCGACCGTTTCATCGAGGCTCTAATCTCGATAAAGCGCGAATGCGAAGCCATCGGCGGCGAGGCCGACAACCTCGTGGCCAACGCTCCTCACACGGCATTCGAGATTGCGGGCGAATGGCCGCATCCCTATTCGCGCGAAGAGGCCGTATTCCCGTTGGAGTGGGTGCGCGAATCGAAATTCTTCCCCTATGTCACCAAAATAGACAACGGTTACGGCGACCGCAATCTTTGCTGCCGCAATGAGATGTAGGAGATTTTCAGGGAAATCAAAAAAACGGACAGTCCGAAAAGGATTGTCCGTTTTTTTACAGATTATAACCTTCTATTACATTATTCTCTATCGAAACGTCGCTGCACCCCTCCAGAACGAACGGTCGTGCCGAAACCGATTTGCGGGCGAGCAGTTCGTCGCGCGGATTGCCCTCTTCGGGGACGAACCGTTCGGCGACATTGTTCTCGAACGAGAGTCCCGCCGTGCTTTTGGCGTAGAGGAGCGTATTTCCGAAAGTGAGGAAGCGGTTGTTGCGTATGCGCACATTGCGGTGAACGGGGTGTGCCGAGTCGATTATGCGGTTGGACGGATGCAGAGCTATCACTGCATTGGCGGGTCCGCCGCCGTATCCGCAGAAGATGAAGTCGTTGTTCTCGATGGTGACGTCGCAGACGGGTCCCGATTCATACCAGCCCTGCGCATCGCCCTCGATGAGAATGGCGCTCATGCCGGTGCCGACGTAGCAGTTGTCGGCGATGACCACGCGCCGCGGAGTGGTAACCAGCGTTCCGCGGGTGTGGGTGTGGGTGAAGTGACAGCGTCGGATTTCGACTTCGGGGGTGCAGGTCAGATTCTCCACGCAATCGTCGTTGAGCGTTATGTCGTCGGGGACGGCACGGTCGAAAGTGACCTCCACTTCGCGCTGCGAGAGTTTGCGGACGCGCTTCACCACCGCCGTCGAACGACGCTCCATGGTGGCCGCCGTGACGAAAGCCACGCTGTCGCGGGGCGAAAATGCGTCGAAACCGTAGCTCTGGGCGTGCATGAAGCGCAGCACGAGTCGGTTTTTGGCTTTGCGCTCCACGATGCGCAGATTGGTGCCGTGAACATTTATGGGGTCGTCCTGCGCGCCCGAAAAGCGGCAGTCGGTGACTTCGATTTTGCCGCTGCACCCCGAAAAGTGCGAGAAGTCGGCCGAAGCGGCCATTACGCGTCCGCTGCCCTCATGCGGACGGCACTCCACATGACGAAGGGCGATATTGCGCGTGAACTGACCCACGATGCCTATGCCGTTCATGTAGTTGATTTCCATCTCCTCCAACACCACGTCGCTGCTCTTGGCTATGAACATACCCACATGGTCGCGCACATAGTCGCGAACCACATATACGGGGTCGGTATCGGGATTGAATCCGTCGGGGGTTGCGAACTTCACTCTGTGCGGACCTGCATATTCGGCACGAGAACGCATGAGCGTATCCCACACCTTCGTAAATTCGCACAGACCCGTAACGGGATGCAGCGAGGTGCAGTAGAACGAAGTGGTCTGCCACCCTTCGCCGAAGAGTCGGATTCGGCCTTCGCGGTCGATGTCGAAGGTGCTGTCGGGATGAAATTCGACGGTGGTGCCTGTGGAGTCGCGGGCGACGATTCTGAATTCGGTCATGGCGGGCCGGGCGAAGTCGGTGCGCAGATTTTTGAGCGTAATGCCGCTGCTGCCGGTAATGCCGAAGGTTATCATGCTGCCGTGGAAAATCAGTTCGGCGCCGCGGCCGTCGATTGTAAGTCCGTGCATATTCTCTATGAGGACGCCGACGGTCTTCACTTTGGAGGGGCATTCGCTCTCCGAGGAGGTGTTGGATATGAACCATTCGCGTCGTTGCGAGCCTTCGGGCCAAATGTCGTAGCGGCCTTCGTCGAAGAGCAGCACGCGGGCATTCACTTTGCGGCAGGTTTCGAGCGCTTCGCGTATCGCCGAAGCGGCATCGGTATGGGAATAGGGCCGGAGTCCGAACTCCGAAATGCGTACCGTATCGCGGTGTGCGGGAGCGGCGGAGGCCAAGAGCGAGAGTGAGGCGAAAATAGCCGTAAGTCCGAGTTTCATGCCTTGAATGGTATTAGAATATGTAGTTGAGTCCGACATTCATGCCGAAATTGCCGTCCGAACGGAGCAGGGGAACGGCTCCCTCGACCGAAATGATGAAATTGTTGTTCATCACAAGCTTTATGCCCAGACCGGCACTCATGTGAAGTTTTTCGCCGTGACCGGCATAGAGACGGTCGAGGTCGGCGACTCCGAGCGATTCGAGCTGCCGCATACGGTCGAGACGGAACGGCTGCACCACGGCGCCGAGGTCGAAAAACGGATTGGTGGCCACGTACCAGTGCTGCGCGATGAAGTCGAACGATATGATTCGGAAACGCATTTCGATGTTCGACCACGCGTAACCGTCGCCTATCATGGCGTTGTAGAGAGTGCCGCGCACGGTGTTGATGCTGCCCAGACCTTCGGAATTGACCTGACGCAGATAGAGCGTGGCTATATCCTGCTGAACGTAGAAGGGTGCATTGCCGGCAATCGTGCCCTGATAGGCAAGATGATAGGCGAAGACTATCTTTTCGCCCCACACCGGCACATAGTGGCGGAAGTGGGCGGCGAATTTCAGATAGTGGTATTTGCCCCCTTTGAAGATGTCGGGCGAACCTATGAGGCAGGCTTCGCTCCATATTCCGCGGCTCGGAGCGGCTTCATGGTCGCGCGAGTCGTAAACCGCGCCGCCTTTCAGTTCGAGATGCATACCTCCGTGCTTCTCGTCGGCGTCGATGATTCCCGTATCGACATAGCGGCGGTAGAGGGTGTTCTGCGAGTCGTACTGCTTGAGATTGAGGTCGCCCAAATCGTACCACTTGAAAGCCACGCCCGCAGCCCAGCCCCAATTTCCCTTAATCCTGCCCTGAAAGTCGCCCAAAACACGCAGATAGTTGCGCCGCATACTGTAGAATGCCACTCCGTCGTCGCGGTTCGAATCGAGCGATTTGAAGTAGGGCGAGGCCGCACCGTTGAATCCGTAGAACGAATATTTGCGGTTAATCATGTAGGTGGCGGCGGCCGTGAAGCGCACCTTCGGTATCAGATACTTCGAATCGTAGAAGAAGTGAAACACTCCCGAACCTTTGGTGTAGTAGGAGGCTTCGACGTTGAATTTGTGGATGTAGTCGGGGTATTGCTCTCCGTTGCCGTAGTAGTAGATGTCGCAGAGTGCGCCGGCCTGAAATCCGAGGTCGGTATTGAATCCTATCGCCGGCAGCGGACCGAAATTCCATCCGGTCTTTATGCGTTCGCCGGTTACGGGGTCTATGGCGTCGTTTTTTTTCTTCGCTTCGGCCGTAAGGGGCATGGCGGCGAGCAGCGCGGATACGGTTGTAAGCAGGAGTTTTTTCATGTTGTGTTGCGGGTGTGTTTTATATCATTGAGAGTAGTTCGGCCATCAGGAATCCGAGATAGTTGCCCGTGGCATAGCCTATGATTCCTATGGTAAGACCGCCCACCAGCACGTTGCGGTTGCGCATGGCGGCCGAAATCATGGGCACGAACGGGGGCGAATTGATGAAGGCGACCGACGATATGATGACCGTATCGGCGTCGATGCGCAGTATGACGGCGAACAGCACCTGCATCAGCAGCGACCCGAAGACGATGAACGACAGATAGCCCAGCAGCATGATGCCGCCTGCGAGGTCGAATTCCGAGAGGTTGGCCATCGAGGCGACTGTAATGCAGAAGATGTAGATGAGATACATTCCGATGTCGTAGCCGTAGCGCATTTCGCGTATCCGCCGGCAGAACGAGCATCCGATTCCGAGCGTGGTGAGCATCAGAATGAAGACCGTCATGAAGAGGCTCTGCGGCAGCAGCAGCGCGACTCCTCCCGACACGGCGCAGATGGCGAGCGTAAGGGCCAGCAGCGTGCCTGCCGACTTCATGCCCCGGCGCGTGAAGAGGCCCGAATAGGGCGACGATACGTTGTCGAACGACTCCCGTTCCGCTGCGGCCGCATCCTCCTCCCTGCCGGCACGGCGGCCGTCGGGGGTGAAGGGCAGCACCTTGCGGAAAAGCTTGATGCCCGCACTCAGCAGAAAGGTCAGATAGAGGAACGACACCAGCATATCGTAGGAGTTGATGAGGATATAGGTGTTTTCGTTCACGCCGAGCATCGCTTTCAGGGCTGCGAGGTTGATGGTTCCGCCCGTATATACTCCCGTGAGCATTCCTCCGATGCGCGCACCCTGTTCGATGCGGCTGCCGAAGATGAGATAGCCTGCGGCGACCGTAGCCACCACCGAAATCAGTCCCGTCACCAAAGCCAGCATCTGCGAGCGGGTGATACTCCGCCGCAGCGTGCATCCGAAGAGCATGAGCGGAATGGCGAGCGGCACCGTAGCGCTCGAGAGAATCTCCTGCATCTGCGCCATGTCGTCGGGCATGAGTCCCGAATTGCCTATGGCTATACCTATAATATAGAGAATCAGTACGGGGCCGATTTTGCCCAGAATGCGGATTCGGGAGCAGCACCACAACACTCCCGCGGGTGCGAGAGCGAAGAGTGCCGCCAACAATGTGATGTTCGCAACAGAGGTCACTTCGTAGCTGTTGTTCGGGGGTTAGGATTCGTATTTCGCCGCAGCGGTACAAAAAAACCGTCAGTGCATCCTGACGGTTTTTTACTGAGGCCGTGTAAAATTATTTCTTAGCCTCGGCAACGGACACCTTGCGGAACTCCTTGAGGAGCTTCGTCAGTTCGAGGGCAGCCTTGCGTGCGCGGGTACCCGCAGCCTTGTTGTTCTTCTCTACCTGTGCAGCAGCGTTCTCCTGGAAAGCAGCCACCTGAGCATTGATTTGTTCTACCAGTGTTTTCATAATTCTTCAAATATTTGTAGTTGAATTTGCAACAAAGGTATAAAAATCTATCGTCAAAACAAATTTTCGGTATAAAAATATGCACATTTTGCAATTTTTTAGCGGTTCCGAACCCCTCTGCCGGCGTTACGGGGCCGCAATCGGACGAAAAATCACTCGGGAAGCACAATTCCGCGGCGTCGGAATTCGCGGCAGTCTTCGTCGGCGAATCCGCTGCGGCGGCACACTCTGACGGCCCGGTTGCGGTCGTCGAGATAGTATCGTTCGGCATTCTCGCGGAAAGCCCCGTTCACCAACGAAACCCCCGCCTCCACGAACGGACTGCGTATGCCCGCCATATCGGCCATCGTGTGGAACATGGCGTGAGTCGAGACGGGCGACGATGCGTGTGCCGCGGCGGCCCTGCACCGTTCGGGATAACGGCGGGCATACTCGTCGGAAAACCACGCGAACGAAGGCACATGGAGCTGATAGTAGCTCACCGAAGGCGATGCGTGCAGAAAGCGTCCGCGCGCGTCGTCGAACAAATCCTCGCCGTGGTCCGAACAGTAGAGCAGAGCCGACGCGCACGGCTGCGACGACAGATACTCCAACACCTCGTCGAGAAAGCGGTCGGTGTAGAGAATCGTATTGTCGTAGGCGTTGCGCAGACGGTCGGCATTGCGGATGTCGATGGTCATGTCGTCGTCGGGTCCGAATAGGGCGAACTCCTGCGGATAGCGTTGATTGTAGCTGTAATGCGAACCGTAGCAGTGCAGCACGATGAAAAGGTCGTGCTGGTCGTCGGTCTCGACGATGCCCCGCATCAGAGCCAGCAGACGGTCGTCGCGACGCGGTGCGCCGATGTAGACCACCTCGTCGGCCTGACCCGCCAGCTTGTCCACCATAGCCCCCTGCGGCGACTGATTCGAAAGGAAGCAGGTGCGGAATCCCGACTCCCCGAACAGCGAAGGCAGACCCTTCAGATAGTAAAGATTGTATTGTTGCAGCGTGCTTACGGGCGACAGCAGCATGGGTACGCTTTTGTGAGTGGCGTTGCTCTGGGTGGTGACGTTGCGGAAGAGCGTGAGTCCCTGTCGTTCGGCCAGTCGCGGATTGGTCTTGCGGCCGTAGCCGTAGAGCTGCCAGTTGGCCGCACGCGAAGCCTCGCCTATCACATATACGTATATCTCGCGACCTTCGCCGCGCCGTTCGCGCGGCAGAGCGTGAAACGAAAACCTTTCCGAAGAGGATTCGTAACCCCTCACCCGCGAACCCCACATCGCGGCATAGCCTATGTTGCACACCGCATTCACGGGGAACACCTCGTCGGCGACGGCGGCTCCTCCGCGACGGCGGCCCTCGAAGGTGAGCAGAGTCAGACCCGCCGCCGCAATCACGGCACCCGCACGCAGCACTTGCCGGCGCACATTGCGGGGTATGGTGCAGCCGCGATGCAGCTGCCACACCGCCCACACCGGCAGAGGCAGATAGACAAGACATACGAAGATTATCGCCGGCCACAAATTGTGAAGCACTTCGCCCGCCTCGCCCCGATTGGTGGTCATCATGTTGATGAACATATCCGAGGCTATGACCGAACCTCCGTAGAGAAAAAGCAGGACTATCTGTACGGCGCACAGCACCGCCAAAGGGGTCATGGCCAGCACCGCTGCGGCCGTTCTGCGCGGAGCTGCCGTCAGAAGCAGGCACACTCCGCCTGCAATCAGCACTCCGCCTGCCTTCGACAGCACGGGCCACGGTTCGGTGAAGGCCAGCACCGCGCACGGCAGCAGCAATACCGCCACCCACAGCGTCAGCAGCCATACCGCCGACACCCCACCATTGCAGCCTCTCCTAAAAAGCCTCATTCAACGACATTATGAATCCGTTTATGCGTCTGCCTGCGATTTTTTTGCCAAACCCGCAATCGACACGAATATTCATACGTTTTTTCAGCTCCCAGCGCAATCCCGCACCGTAATTGGGCAGCGTCCGTCGCAGCATGAGTCCGTCGGTTCCGAAGACATTGCCCGCACCCGCCCACAGAACGCAGCCTATGCGGCGCCATATGCGCTGACGCCACTCCAACTGCATCTCAATCATATTCAAATCGTTGAAACGACCCTCGTAGTAACCCCGCATACGCATTCCGCCGCCCAACTGCGAATTGAGACTCCACGGCGTGCCCCGCGACGAAAACCGACCGTAAAACTCCGCCGCCAGCACTCCTCCGCGCCACACCGGCAGATAACCCGCCGCAGTAATCTCGGCCCGCCACAACGTGCGTCCGCAGTTGCTCATCCATGACGGCAGCACCACTCCCGCCACGCTCACGCAACAACCCCGAAAGGGTTGCGTAACCACATCGCGCGAATCGTATTCGGCGAAGATGCCCAATTCGGCGGCGGTATATTCGCCGCGTTCGCCGTCGAGATATTCGGGCCGGCTCAGACGGTACGCGCGCGAACTGTCGAATCCGACCGACACGCCGGCATGAAACCTGCCCGCAAGACGGTATTTGTATCGGATGTCCGCCGCATAGCGTTTCGACGTGAGTGTCGCCGCGGCGTTGTTTACGGCCGCCTCGTACCCCGTGCCCCACCACAGCGAGGGTCGGGAACGGAATCCGGTTTCGAATTCGAGACGATGGCGGTCGCGGTTGAAAAAGGTGTTGCCCGAGATTCCTACATAGTAATATCCGCTTATCGAGACGTTGGCGAAGAGCGAGATGTCGGAACGCGAAGCAAGGGAATCGGAACGGTCGGTGCGGTAGAGTCCCGCCGCCAGCAGTCCCAGACTGAGATTGGTGGTACTCGAATAGGATGGTCCGCCCACGAATGTGAAATCCATTCGTTTTTCGAATGTGCGGTCGATGTTGGAGCGTTCGAAATAATCGAACACGCGCCGAAAAACATTTTTTCGGCGCGGTTCTTCGCTTTGTATCTTATCGTCATGTGCAGCGCCTTCTGCCGGCACGGCCGACACCAGCACTGCCGCAAACAGCAGTGTCGCAAACAACCTCACTGAATATGCAATTTTTAACCGACTGCAATCTTCACGAGGTCTCTTCGGAGGTCAGCGGGGCGGATGGCGGAGCGGCAGAACGCCGCTGCCGGCTTATCGGTAGGCTTGAATAAATTCGTAGAACTCTTCTTTGTCGGCGTTCGAGAGTTCGCCCTTCTTGCAATAGACGAGTTCGCCTTCTTTGGACACCACCAGCAGCACGAACATATTGTTGCAGTCGCCCAGTTTCCACGAATCGCGCACTGCGCCGGTTTCGTCGGCGAGTACTGTGGCTCCGTTCTTTTCGGTGCGTTTTTTGGCCAGCGAGCGTGCCAGTGCATTGGGCACCATCGGGGCATCCTTGAGGTTGATTATGCCCAATCCCATAATATTCTCGCCTGCGGCACGGCCGTTTGCTTCCAGTTCGTAGGTGAAAGCTTCATTTTGCTTGTGTTTGTCGGGGTCGATATAGAAAATAAGCAGATTTTTCTCGCCGAACTGAGGAATTTGTGTCGCCTTTCCGTCCAAATCTTTTACGGTCACGTTCTGCACTTTTTCGGGCAGCTTGGGGTTCTGAGCAAAGAGCACGCCGCACATCGACACCGAAAGCACGGTCGTGATAAAAATTTTAATTTTCATAATCTTCGACAATTAATTGCTGTGCAAATATAACGATTTTATCGGTTCGATGCACCGGCACCACTCCCTCAAGCAAAAAACATTCCGTTTTCATATTCATATTCCCTATTTTTGGGGATTGCTAATTACGTGCGTTTGCGCTATCTTTGCCGGCAGAACTGCAAACAAATGGTTATGCGACTCTCGGAACTCAAAGCTGGTGAATCAGGCGTGGTACTCAAGGTCCTCGGACACGGTGGCTTCCGACGACGAATCATGGAAATGGGATTCGTGCGAGGACAACGCGTCGAAGTCCTCCTCAATGCCCCTCTGCTCGACCCTATCGATTACAAAATCATGGGCTATGACATATCCCTGCGACGCTCCGAAGCCGAAATGGTCGTCATCATAACCCAAACCGAAGCCGACCGTATGCTCCGCGATGAAAAAATCGAAAGCAATACGGTCGAGAATCTGCTCGAAACCGTCGTCTCGCGCGAACACAAACGCATCAACATAGCTTTGGTCGGCAACCCCAACAGCGGCAAAACTTCACTGTTCAACGCCATGTCGGGACGGCACGAACACGTAGGCAATTACAGCGGCGTGACCGTCGATGCCAAACGCGGACACCGCTCCTACAAAGGTTACGAATTTACCGTCACCGACCTGCCCGGAACCTATGCCCTGTCAGCCTACACCCCCGAAGAACTGTATGTGCGCCGGCATTTGGAGACCGATATGCCCGACGTGGTGGTCAATGCGGTGGTGGCTTCGAATCTCGAACGCAATCTCTACCTCACGGCCGAACTCATCGACATGAACCCCCGAATGGTGGTGGCTCTGAATATGTACGACGAACTGGAAGCCTCGGGAGCGTCGCTCGACCACGACAGTCTGGGCCGTATGCTCGGCGTGCCGATGGTCCCCGTAGTAGCCCGCAGCGGCCGCGGCATTGAATCGCTCCTCGATACGGTGATAGACGTATACGAAAACCGCGACGACCGCGTGCGTCACATCCACATCAATCAGGGAGCGGTAATCGAAGAGTCGCTCAAGGTGTTGGGCGACGCTCTGAACCGTCAGCGGGCGCAGCTGCCCAAGATGTTTCCTCCGCGATACTTCGCGATGCGTCTGCTCGAGGGCGACAAAGAGATAGAGAAGATGCTGGCCGGATGCCCCGATTTCGACCGCTGGCTCGAGATTCGCGACCGCGAGGCACGACGCATAACCGAAGAACTGGAAGAGGATGTGGAGACGGCATTCGCCAACCGCAAATACGGATTCGTGTCGGGAGCCCTCAAGGAAACCTATACGCCTGCCGGTCAGGAGGTTCAGCGGCTCACCGACGCCATCGACGCATTGGTGACGCACCGCGTGTGGGGTTTCCCCATCTTCTTTCTGCTTATGGGTCTGATGTTCTACTGCACATTCAGTCTGGGCACCTATCCTCAGGAGTGGATGACGCGTCTGGTGGAGCTTGTGGGCCGCGGAGCCGGTATGCTGCTGCCCGACGGAATACTCAAAGACCTCATCGCCGACGGCATAATCGGCGGCGTGGGCAGCGTCATTGTCTTCCTGCCCAACATCATGATACTCTATCTGTTCATCTCGTTCATGGAGGATTCGGGCTATCTTGCACGGGCCGCATTCATCATGGACA
>JAFLRS010000040.1 GCA_022511355.1 Alistipes sp. | reverse complement strand
AACCTTCATCACAGGAACCGGAATCCTGCATTCTATCCATTGAACTACGGAACCGTGCTGCAAAGATGCAACTTTTTTTGCAACGAAACAAGGATTTTTGCGAGGTTTAAGTTTGTTGCATTAAATTTGCGGGAGTAAAGTACAAACGGAATATGTCGAAAGTGCCTGATAACTGGGAACGTCTGTTGGCAGTCATGGAGCTGGAAGCCCGCATGACTCCCAATTATTTCGCCCATTATATCGGCTTGCCTTGCGGAGAGAACCTCTACCGCATAAAACGAGGGCTGAACGGCATTTCGAAAGATGTGGCCGAGCGTATAGTGGCGAAATTTCCGCGTATCAGCAAAGGCTGGCTACTGACCGGCGAGGGGAATATGTATCTCGACCGAAATGTCAGAAGCGTAACGATTCCGTTTTATGACGGCAATCTCGAGAATGCATTGTCGGGACGCTGTACGGTACCGGCCTACGAGCTGTCACTTCCGCAGATGAAAGGCAAGTGCGACCTTGCGGTGCGTTACAACATAAATCCGCTCGACGACACGACGGACAACATATACCTGCTCAAGGCCATAGAACCGGAACAGCTGGCAGGGGGCAAGGAGTATTTCTTTTTGATAGACAATCTGCTCTCGGTATGGGCATGGCGGCCCGAACGTCCGGTGAACTTCAAGGCTGATGACAGAATTTACGCAATAAAAGGAATAATGAAGATATTTGACGAACAACAATAAAGTTTTACCCTGAAACAAAAACCTCTAAAATTATGACCATAGTAAAGACCAAAGAGGGATCCTCACTGCTGATAGGGCTTGCGGCTGCCGTATGCGTGGCAATCGTGGGTGCAGTGGCCGGTCTCGTGTGGTGGATTACGCTGATAGCGTCGCTCGCCACTTTTACGCTTGTTTCGGTGCTCTCGCTGGGCATCATGTATAAGTATGTAGCTTACAAGCTGAAGCCTATCTATTCGACCGTATTCTCGCGCGAGGTTCATTCGACCGAGATTCTCGACGAGCTCAAAGACAAGCACGTCGAGGACATCTCCGAAGAGCTCGAGGCATGGGCGGCCGACAACGACAAGGAGATTGCCCGGCTGAAAGAGTCGGAGAAGTTCCGCAAACAGTATCTCGGCAACGTGGCTCACGAACTCAAGACCCCGATTTTCAACATTCAGGGCTACATTTCGACCCTGCTCGACGGAGGTTTGGAGGATGAACTCATCAACCGCAAGTATCTGGAACGCGCCGAGAAGAGTATCGACCGTCTGATAAACATCATCAACGACCTCGATACCATAGCCCGCCTCGAGAGCGACATGAGCAGCATGAATTTCCGCTCGTTCGACATCGTGGAGCTGGCCAAAGAGATTGCGGACCAGTGCGAAATGGAGGCTTCGAAGAAAGAGATTTCCATTTCGGTGCGCGGTGCCGACAAACTGCCGTCGCCCTTCCGCGTTACCGCCGACAAGCACTATATCGGTCAGGTGCTGGTAAATCTTATAGTCAATTCGATACGCTACGGAAAGAAGGGCGGAGCCACCGTGGTTCGTTTCCGCGACATGATAGACAAGATTTTAATCGAGGTCGAGGACAACGGACTCGGAATCGGCAAGGAGGATATTCCGCGCGTATTCGAACGCTTCTACCGCACCGACAAGGGCCGTTCGCGCGAACAGGGCGGTACGGGACTCGGTCTGGCTATCGTAAAGCACGTGATCGAAGGTCATGGCGAACGCATCACTCTGCGCAGTACGCTGGGAGAGGGCAGCACCTTCGCATTCACGCTCAAGAAGGCCGTCGAGAATGAACGCGGCAACGAAAAGGAGCGCAACGTGACGATAGGGTAATGCCGCCGGAATAGAAAAAGAACCCATTAACAAGAAACCGCTATGATTACTCCGCTGTACGTCGTCTGGAATTTCAATCCGGTGTTATTCTCGATAGGCTCGTTCGAGATTCGTTATTACGGACTCATGTGGGCCGTCGCGCTGCTGTTGGGCGGATATATGTTCAACATATTCTGCAAGAAAGAGAGGCTGCCCCAATCGGTTGCCGACTCCATATTCATCTACGGAGTCTTGGCGACGGTCATCGGGGCACGTGTCGGCCATTGTCTGTTCTACGAACCGGGTTATTATCTTCCGCAGCCGTGGACGATAATAACCGAAATACGCAACGGAGGCATGGCGAGTCACGGAGCGGCCGTGGGTCTGCTCATCGGATTGTGGCTGTTCTCGCGCAAAAACAAACTGCCGTATATATGGTCTCTCGACCGCGTAATGATTCCGGTGGCCATAGGCGGTGCCATTGTTCGTTTCGGCAATCTCTTCAACTCCGAGATAGTAGGCTGCGAATGCGATGTGCCGTGGGGATTCAAATTCATGCGTCTTCATTATGACCTGCCGGTCGAGATGGTGCCCGTACAACATCCGACGCAGCTCTATGAGGCTCTATGCTACATAATTACCTTCGGTATTCTGGCTTGGATGTATTTCGGCAGAGACTGGGGGCGCCGCCGTCCCGGATTGCTGTTCGGCGTCGGACTCGAAGGCATATTCCTCACGCGATTCTTCATCGAATTCGTCAAGGTCGAGCAAGAGGCGTTCGAAAAAGGTATGCTGCTCGATATGGGGCAGCTGCTGAGCATTCCTTTCATCCTCCTCGGCGGATGGATGATATGGCGGGCCTTTGCGCGGCCGGAAGTCAAACCGGCAGAATCGGTCAAAAAGACCGTATCGTCGGAGAATACTCACCCTAAAAAGAAAAAAACGGTAAAATGGTAAACGAAATCAGCAAAATCATATACAACGCTCTGTTGGACGGCGAGGGAGTGTTTTTGCCGGGCATCGGTTCTCTTTCGGTGGAGCGACGCAAGCCGGTTCGTCTGTCGGGCAACAAAATAATACCCGCAATAAGGCAGGTTGTCTATACCGAACACGAAAACGGCGTATCGCTCATCGATGAGATTGCCCGTATCGGCGAAACGGACGAAGAACGTGCGGCCATGCTTTACAGCGAATGGCGCAGCGCGTCATATGCGGACGGCACTCTGAAGATAGAGGGTGTTGGAACTTTGACCGACGAGACTTTCACTATCGACGAGTCGTTGAATGCGCTTCTGAATCCGCACGGAACAAAGCCGGTGAAGATTAAATCGCACGGTGATACGGTGCTTTATATATTTGCTGTAATATGCTGTTTGATAGCCGGATGTGTTGTGGGATACATCATTTTCGGCAGCATCGAAAAGGACAGACCGGTCGTGACCGAACCCGCCGTCAGGACCGTAGCAGAGGTTGCGGTACCCGACGAGCCTGAAGCGGATCCTGCTATACAGGAACCGGTCAAGGAGGCGGTTGCGGAGCAGACGGAAACGGCGGCCGTTCGGACGGAGGAGCCTGCGAAGACGGTTGCAAAACCTGCACCTGCAGCCGACAGCAATGCGGTCCGGCATACGGTTTCGGGCAACAACTATCTGGTTCTCGGGGTCTTCTCGATAGAGGAGAATGCCCGCAAGGCGATAGCTGCAGCAAAGAAGAAGATGCCCGATGTGGATTGCCGCATCTACTATTATTCTGACAAATATATGGTTTCGATATTCGACAGCACGAGTCTCAAAGATTGCGAAATCTACAAGAGTCTCACCGACCATATATTCCCCGATGTGTGGATATATACGAAAAAATAGGAGATGAGCGTATCGGATGCAATAACACGTCTCGTCGATTTTTTCTACATTCCGCCGATTCGGAGTCTTATTCCGCACCGCCTGTTCCGTTACGGAGCATGCGGTGCGTTAAATATGACGCTCGATTCGGTATGGTACTTTCTGATATATCATTTTATAGTTTGCAAGCGGTTCATCGATATCGGATTCGTAACAATCTCTCCGCATATCGCTTCGCTGATTGTCGTCTTCCCGATAACATTCTTTACCGGATTCTGGCTGAACCGCAATGTGGCATTCAAGGCCACCGAACTTAAAACTACGCGGCAGTTGATGCGTTATGCACTCACGGTAGCGGGAGCCATTCTGCTGAACTATCTGTGCATGAAATTGCTGGTAGATATGTGCGGAGTGTGGGCGACGCCTGCCAAGAGCATAACTACCGTTGTATCGGCGGTTTACAGCTTTTTGGCGGCCAGATACTACACGTTCAGGGATTTTCGGCGAATCTGACCTTTTCCGGTTTGTGCTGCTTGCATAGCAGCTCTCCTATTTCGCTCTTCGGAACCGCGAATATTCTGCAACTGCCTATACCCTCGGGCAGTATCATGTTAAGCGTATCGCCTGTGATTTTTTTATCCTTCAATATCGCATTCGCAAGGCGGCGCGGCGTTGCGGGGAGCGTCAGGTCGAATCCGTAACGTTCGAGCAGCCGCAAAATGCGTTCTCCGTCGGCAGAGGGAAGCACCTTCAACACCTCGGCCATTCTGACTGCCGCCGCCATGCCTGCCGCTACGGCCTCGCCGTGATTCATCGTGTGCGAACACTTTTCAATGGCATGACCGACCGTATGACCGAGATTAAGTTTGCGGCGTTCGCCCTTTTCGCAGGCGTCGCGGGATACTATGCCGATTTTGACCTTTACGGCCGAAGTCACGACACGCGACAGCAGTTCGCCGTTGCCGCGCAGCTCAGCAGGCGAGGAGTTCTCCAACAATTCGAACAGTTCGGTATCGGCAATTACCGCAGCCTTGATTACTTCGGCCAATCCAGCACGAAATTCGCGTTCGGGCAGGGTCTTGAGCATCTCCGTGTCGCATATCGCAAATTTCGGCTGATTGAAGGTCCCGACCATATTTTTGAATCCGTCCACATTCACGCCGTTCTTGCCGCCCACTGCGGCATCGACCTGACCGAGAAGGGTAGTGGAGACGAATCCGAACTCCAGACCGCGCATATATGTCGAAGCCACAAATCCTGCTATGTCGGTGACGACTCCTCCGCCCACGCCCAGCACGAAACACGAACGGTCGGCTTCGGTCTCGATTAATTTGCGGTACAGAGCGGCGGCCGTATGCAGAGTCTTTCCCGATTCGCCGACTCCTATGACGAAACATTCGTAAGGCTCGAGCAGCGAACGGTACAGACGGTCTATTGTGGCATCGGTAATTACTATGATTCGGCGGCCTTCGGGCAGCAGGCGTTCGAGCAGTTGGCGGCAACTGCCTATGCAGACCGAACTCCCGTCGATAACCTCTATGGTGGTATTTATATAAGTATTCACCGCTCCGTCGATAATAGTTGAACAAAAGTAGTGCATTTTTTTCGATTATTTGTTACCTTTGCATGATTAATTCCGAATGTTATGCAAAAACTGCGCAATATTGCCATTATAGCTCACGTAGACCACGGTAAAACGACGCTTGTCGATAAGATGATTCTGCAGGGGAATCTGCTCCGCGAGGGCGCGAAGAGCGATACGCTTATTCTCGACAACAACGACCTCGAACGCGAACGCGGAATCACCATATTGTCGAAAAACGTCTCCGTGCGATACAAAGAGTATAAAATCAATATTATAGACACCCCGGGACACGCCGATTTCGGCGGCGAGGTCGAACGCGTTCTCAATATGTGCGACGGAGTTCTGCTGCTTGTGGATGCCTTCGAGGGAACGATGCCTCAAACCCGATTCGTGCTTCAGAAGGCGCTCGCCCTCGGCAAAAAGCCCATTGTAGTGATAAACAAGGTGGACAAACCCAACTGCCGCCCCGAAGTGGTGAACGAACAGGTCTTCGACCTTATGTTTTCGCTCGATGCAACCGAGGAGCAGCTCGACTACAAAACCATCTACGGTTCGGCCAAACAGGGTTGGATGTCCTACAAGGCCGACACTCCGACAGATTCGATAACTCCGCTTTTGGATGCCATTATCGACGATATTCCCGAACCCGCAACGGTTGAAGGCACGCCTCAGATGCTGGTCACTTCGCTCGAATACTCTCCCTATGTGGGACGTATCGCAATAGGCAAGCTGACGCGCGGAGAGCTGCATACCGGCGAGAATGTCACGCTCGCCAAACGCGACGGCAAGACGATGGTAAAGACCAAAATCCGCGAACTTATGGTCTTCGACGGACTGGGCAAGACCAAAGTGGAGAGCGTCGTATGCGGCGAGATTTGCGCCATTGTGGGAATCGAAGGCTTCGAAATCGGAGATACGATTTGCGACTTCGAGAATCCCGAACCCCTGCCTCCGATTGCGGTGGACGAACCTACGATGTCGATGCTGTTTACAATCAACAACTCTCCGTTCTTCGGCAAAGAGGGCAAATATGTAACCTCGCGTCACATCAAAGAGCGTCTCGACCGCGAGCTTGAAAAGAACCTCGCATTGCGTGTCGAAGCAGGGCACAACTCCGACAGTTTCATAGTCTACGGCCGCGGTGTGCTGCATCTCTCGGTACTCATCGAGACCATGCGGCGCGAAGGTTACGAATTGCAGGTCGGCCAGCCCAAGGTCATAATCAAGGAGATAGACGGCAAACGATGCGAACCCGTGGAGGAGATGACGGTGGACTGCCCCGACGAATTTGCAGGCACCGTAATCGAAATGACCACGCGGCGAAAGGGTACGCTCACCAATATGTCGAGCGACGGCGAACGCACCCGCCTCGAATTCGACATACCGTCGCGCGGAATTATCGGTTTGCGTTCGAATATGCTTACGGCGACCGCCGGCGAGGCAATCATGTCGCATAGGCTCAAGGGCTTCGAGGAGTGGTACGGCGATATGGAGATGCGCACCAACGGCTCGATAATAGCCTCCGAAACCGGTACGGCATACGCATACGCGATAGACAAGCTTCAGGACCGCGGACGCTTCTTCATCGCTCCTATGGAACAGGTCTACGAGGGTCAGGTGATAGGCGAGCATACGCGCAGCAACGACATTACGGTGAACGTAAACAAAGCCAAGCAGCTCACCAATATGAGGGCTTCCGGCTCCGATGACAAGGCGGTAATAGTTCCGCCGAAGATATTCTCGCTCGAAGAGGCCCTCGAATACATCAAGGAGGACGAATATGTGGAGATTACTCCCAAATCTATGCGTTTGCGCAAGATTCTGCTCAACGAGACCGACCGCAAACGCGCAGCAAAATAGTGTGACAACAAAAAAAACAGCAGCAAAGATGAAAATCAAACTCTTCACAATACCCAATATGCTGACGCTCGGCAATCTGATATGCGGTTCGTGCGCATTGATTTTTCTGGATACACTGCGTCCGATGTCGGTATTCTGGCTGATAGTTCTGGCGGCGGTCTTCGATTTCTTCGACGGTTTTTCCGCCCGTATTCTGAACAAATATTCGCCCATAGGCATTCAGCTCGACTCTTTGGCCGATATGGTTTCGTTCGGACTTGTTCCTGCGGCGGTGCTGATACGCGTATATTGCTATCCGGGCACTACGCCGTGGTTCGGATGGCCCGATTGGCTCGGGACGGTCGGATGTCTGGTTCCGCTGCTGATAACCGCCTTTTCGGCCTTGCGTCTTGCCAAATTCAATGTCGATGACAGTCAGCATACCGAGTTCTGCGGACTTCCCACGCCGGCCAATGCCTTGTTCTGCACCTCGCTTGCGGCAATAGTCTCGAGCGGAGAGTTGGTTTTGAGCAGCGAAATGATAGTCATCATATCGGTCATCAGCGCCGTGCTGCTTATCAGCCCCATACGTATGTTCTCGTTGAAATTTCACGGCTTCGGATGGCGCGGAAACGAAATTCGCTACATCTTTCTGGCAATCGCCGTATGCACGATTATTGCCGCCTCGAAATACTGTGTGCCTGCAATTATCGTTATATATATCGTAACATCCGTTGTTTACAACCTTATACGCAACCGTAAAAAGGCTTAAAACACGATTATGAAACATTGTTTCCGGGGAATACGGCTCTTTCTGCCGGTGCTGATCATGTCGGCACTGTGCGGAGCCGCGTATGCGCAGGATGCGAGCGACATTATGCGTGCGCAGCGCAATGCCGCCAACGGAAACTATGACGCATTCAACAATCAGCCCGGCGGATACGGCGAAAATCCCTACGACAACGAGGAGGGCGAGGGCGAACAGCTTCAGGATTCGACGAAGAAAGAGCGCATACGCAAACCTCTCGAATCCTACTATTTCAACGATTCGATACGCGCTCTGCCCAACTTCGAGTGGTTTATCGACCGCGACTACAACAAACTCGATATCCATCCGATAGACACCATGCTTACCGACTGGCGTATCGACTATCCGTTCTACCGCAAGGGTGTCGGCGATATTACGGTCGGCAGTTTGGGACAGGCATCGGAGCCGATAAACTATTTCGACCGGCCCGACGATTTCAATTTCACATTCTCGAAGCCTTACTATGTCTACAACTACACGGCCGAGAATGTACCTTTCTACAACGTCAAGAAGCCTTTTATTCTGATGTCGTATCGGGAGTCGGGTCAGAAACGCTACCGCGAAGAGAATTTCGGAATAACCGTCGCGCAGAACATATCTCCGACAACCGGCGTAAGCGTAAACTATCTCTCACGCGGCACCAAAGGCAAATATGACTGGTCGCGAACGAAGAATCACAACACATCGGTGGCATTTTCGCACACCGGCAAGCGTTATTCGGTATTTGCGGCCTATCTCAACAACCATATCGAACAGCGCGAGAACGGAGGAGTAGTGGGATTGTGGGCCATTCGCGACACCACATTCGAAATGCCGTCGGGCGTTCCGATGAAGCTCTCCGACGCTCAGGCACAGAATACCTACCGCAACAATGCGATATTCGTCAAGCAGGCGATAGCAATACCGCTGCAGCGCGTCACCGAATACGATTTTTCGCTGGCCGACCTCTCCACGGTCTATATCGGACACACATTCGAATACAATTCGTGGAGCAAAATTTACACCGACAAATATGCCACATACACCGATATTCGCGGCGACCGTGACGAAAACGGAGAGTACATCCCGACGACTCACTCCTATTATGACAAATGGTATATCAATCCGCTCGAGACGCGGGATTCGATATGCGAACGAATAATCACCAACCGGCTCTATGTGCAGGCTCAGCCGTGGAAGCGTGACGGGGCTCTCGGAACACTCGACGGAGGAGTGGGGCTCGACCTGCATACATATTCGCAATTCGCAATGAATGATTATGCTTCGGGCAAATACGGCCGCGACAAGCGAACGAGCTGGTTCGTTTACGGCTCCATCGACGGAAAAATCAAGAAGTATGTCGATTGGCGGGCCGATGTGAAATTCTATCCGTCGGGGTATCGCGGCGGAGACCTTTCGGTCGGCGGGGATATCGCATTCAAGGCCTACATAAAGGGTCATGCGCTTATTCTGTCGGGAAAATTCCGTCAGGAAAACCGAACGGCTCCGTATTGGCAGCAGACTCTGTTTTCGAACCACTATGTATGGAACAATTCGCTCGACAAGGAGAGCGAAACCCGATTCGAAGTGGCCTTTAGGGTTCCCGACTACGGACTCGAACTCGGAGCATGGCAGGGGGTATATCTGAATAAAATATACTACGACCGCAACAGTCTGGTTTCCCAGTATGGCGGCAGTCTGAGCATGACGGCCATCTATGCACGCAAGGATTTCAACATCAAAGGGGTGCATCTCGACCACAGAGTGCTGGTGCAATTCAGTTCCAATCAGGAGGTTGCGCCCGTACCGCTGTTGAGCGCCTATTTGTCATACTATTATGAGTTTTGGGTCAAGCGCGACGTGCTTCGCGTGCAGGTCGGACTCGACGGTCGATTCAACACCAACTATTATGCACCCGGATACAACCCCGCACTTTCGGTCTTCTACAACCAGCGCGACTGGAATACGGGCAACTATCCATATATCGATGCCTTCGTGGCGGCGAAATGGAAGCGAATGCGAATATTCCTCAAGTATCAGCATCTGAACAAAGGACTCTTCGGCAACGGCGAGTACTTCTCAGCTGCCGGCTATCCGCTCAATCCGGGTATGTTCAAGATAGGTATTTCGTGGGGCTTCTATGACTAAACCGACACTCTGATGATTAAACGACTTTCGGTCATACTGCTCTTTGCGGCCGTCTCCGTGTGGGGCGTCACGGAACTCCCTCGGGAGATTGGAGCCGTTCGCGAATATGTCGCGGAGAGCGAGGAGTTTCACATTTCGGAGTACGATGCCATCATGCGCACGGTAGAGAGCGAGAGCGGGGTGGACTGGCGGTTGTTGAGTGCCATTGCGTACACCGAATCCCGATTCAGAAACGATGTGGTTTCACGGCGCGGAGCGGTAGGTGTCATGCAGGTAATGCCCTCCATCGGACGCTATTTCGGTGTCGATTCGGAGGCGGAGTTGGCGAATCCGCATAATAACATACGTGTGGCGGCGTTTCTGCTCTGCGAGATAGAGAATGCCGTAAAGCTTCCCGCCGTCACTCCGACCAAAGACAAAATAGGCATCGTTTTGGCCTCTTATAACGGCGGGATAGGTCATGTGAGCGACGCCAGACGGCTGGCGCGTGCTTTCGGCGAGGATATGAATTCGTGGATTGTGGTATCGCGATACCTGAGATTGAAGAGCGACCCTCAATATTACGAACATGAAGTTGTCAAATACGGCCGATTCCGCGACGGACGCCATACGACAGCATACGTGCGCGACGTAATGAATCGTTACGAGTACTATATCCGTCAGGAAGAGCGTTTTAATGCCGCTGCCGCCGCCCGTGCGGAGTTATAATCATTTCAAATTTCTTTTTATCGCTTCCGGTCCGCTGCGTGCGAGGGGAGTGGTGCCGAAACGTTCGGAGAACTCTTCATCGCTCATTTCCAACCATTCGCCGGCATCAATCGAACGCGGGTCGAAGAGCGGCTCCATCAGAGCCGAACGACGCGGAAGCGCATTGCGATTGTAGGGGCAGCAGCTCTGACATTCGTCGCATCCGAATATCCAGCCGTGCAGATTCTTTTCGACATACTCTTCGCCATCCGTTTTGCGGACGTTGGCCTCCACGGTGGCGCACGAAATACAGCGCGAGGCATCCACGGCCCGCTCCTGAAGTATGGCTCCGACAGGGCATGACTCCACACATCGGCGGCACTCTCCGCAGCCTGCACCCTCCATCGGTGAATCGTATTGGTCGCACTCCTTATCGAGTACCAGTTCGCCGAGCAGAACGAACGTTCCGTATTGCGGAGTTACCAACAGCGACTGCCGGCCCCTCCAGCCGAGTCCGGCATCTATGGCGAACTGTTTTTCAAGCAGCGGCGCCGAATCGACAAACGCCCGGCCTTGCAGGTCGGGATACTCATTCCGCATAGTTGCGAGCATACCGCGCAACATTCGTCGGATAGTATCGTGGTAATCGGCCGTGCAGGCATAGGAGGCTATTTTCGTGCGGCAGCCGTCGGGGTAGCCGGCAGAGATGTCGTTGCGATAACTTATCGCGCACACGACTACGGTACGGGCATCGGCGACAAGCCGCGACGGGTCGAACCTCACATCGGTATTGCGTGAAAGATATGCCAAACCTCCTGAATATCCGCTGTCAAGCCAGTGTCGGAAATAGTTTTCTCCGTCGGTCTGACGACGGCAAGGGGCGACTCCGCATAAATCGAAACCAGCCTCTACAGCCAATTTTTTTATATATTTCTGCGACAACATGGCGATTATTTTGTGCCAAAATTAGCGTTTTTTGCAAAAAAATATTATCTTTGAGCGAATTTTTACGCTTTACAAGCGCAATTCTTATGGAAGATGTAACTCAAAAAACGCTGTACGAAATTTTTCATGACAGCATTAAAGCTTTCCCCGAGCGCGTGGCATACACGTTGTGGGGCGGCGAAGAAGTAACCTACGCAGAAGTGGCACGCCGTGTAAATGTCGTGCAGGAGCAGTTGCTCTCGGCAGGTCTCAAGGCCGGAGACAAGGTCGCACTGCTCAGCAGCAATATGCCCAACTGGGGTGTGGCATATTTTGCAATCGTAACCGCAGGACTCGTTGCGGTACCGATACTTCCCGATTTCACCGGCGAAGAGCTCGAGATGATAATCGAACACTCGGAATCAAAGGCTCTCATAGTATCGGACCGTCTTTTTACCAAGCTGTCGAAAGAGACCGTATCTTCGCTCAATATAGTTATTCGGGTGAAGAATCTTACGGCAATCTCGCAGAGCGTAATGCAGAAGGGAGAGTTCGCCGTTCCCTCGCCTGACGACCTCGCGGTGATAATATACACCTCAGGAACCACATCGAAGCCCAAAGGCGTGATGCTCACGCACTTCCACCTCGCGGCTCAGATGCTCGTGTGCGGAGGGCTGTTCCCCATAACCAAAGACGACGTTTTCCTTTCGGTGCTGCCGCTGTCTCACACCTACGAATGTTCGATAGGTTTGATATATCCGTTCTCGTTAGGTGCGCGGGTTTCATATCTCGACCGTCCGCCCACGGCTTCGGCTCTGCTGCCAGCACTCAAGGGTGTGCGTCCCACGATTATGCTTATCGTGCCGCTTATTATCGAGAAGATATACCGCTCGCAGGTTAAGGCGAAGTTTACTTCGAACGCCTTCTGGCGCACGATATGCAAGGTCGGATTCATCCGCCGCTACCTGCATCGCATCGCCGGAAAGAAGCTGATGAAGGTATTCGGCCGCCGTCTGCGATTCCTCGGAGTCGGAGGAGCCAAGCTCGATGGCGAGACCGAACAATTCCTGCTCGAATCGGGTGTTCCCTATGCTATCGGATACGGTCTGACCGAGACGGCTCCGCTTTTGGCCGGAGCGGCTCCCTCGATGGTGAGACTCGGCTCTACCGGACCAGAAGCTCCGCACGTAAAACTGCGACTCGACAATATAAATCCCGAAACCGGTCAGGGCGAGATTGTGGGTCTTACCCGTTGCGCCATGATAGGGTACTACAAGAACCCCGAAGCTACGGCCGAATGCTTCACCGAAGACGGATGGTTCCGCACAGGCGACCTCGGCTGCTTCGACGAGGACGGCTATCTCTATATCCGCGGACGTCTCAAGAATATGATTGTAGGTCCCAGCGGAGAGAATATCTATCCCGAAGATATCGAATCGGTGCTTAACAGCCATGTATTCGTTCAGGAGTCGGTCGTAACGCAGCAGGAGGGTCAGTTGGTGGCTCTCGTACACTTCGACACCGAAGCCCTCGAAGCCAAATACGAGGAGCTGCGCGAGACGTTCGATGCCAAACTCAACGAATGGGAGCGCTGGAAAGAGGAGAAGAAGAAAGAGATAGTGGAGTATGTAAATTCGAAGGTGAACAGATTCTCGCGTATCAGCGACATCGTGGAGAAGGAGGAGGAGTTCGAAAAGACTCCGACACACAAGATCAAACGATTC
>JAFLRS010000004.1 GCA_022511355.1 Alistipes sp. | reverse complement strand
GTTGGATAGAGCAACAGCCTTCTAAGCTGTGGGTCGTGGGTTCGAATCCCGCCGGGATCACGAGAGCGGAACATACTGCAGCTGCACCGCAAGGGCAGCGCAAAGACGGAGCGGAAACAATGTCGGGGTTACCCGGAACATAGTTTCCGCTCTCTCTGTCCATCGCTCCCGTATGCCGAAAATCAGCGGCAACAAGGCCGCTCCGGCCCGCTCCGCACTACGCTTCCGGCAGAATCCGAAATTTACAACCGCCAAAATGATTTAATTTATAGGCAAATAAGAGCCGCCGAAAAAAATATTGACGCAAAAACATTTTGACGATAGCCGATTTATTTATATATTCGCGCTGCTAAAACTAAAAATTAATGATTTTGCCTATGAAAGAAAGCCAAAAATGATTAAACCGTAAAACAATTTCGGACTGTTATTAACCTAATTACAAAATTTAAGAATGTAAAACTTATGCTTAATTTATTCAAAAAAACATTCATCAGGAATGTTGCTTTAGGCCTCTTAATTCCTGCCATGCAAGTGTTTACAGCACTTGAAGTTAGCGCGCAGGGGGGGGGATTTCCGGCGTAGTTAAAGACGCTCAGGGACCCGTAATCGGAGCATCCGTCATTCTTAACGACGGCGCCGCGGGAACCACAACGGACTTCGACGGAGCGTTCTCTCTGCCGAATGTAAAAAACGGGGATACAATCTCATTCTCATTCCTCGGGTACAAACAACAGGACATAATCTATTCCGGACAGACCTATCTGGAAATTACGCTGGTCGAAGATACGGCCCAGCTCGATGCCGTCGTTATCACGGCACTCGGCATCAAGCGCTCCGAAAAGGCGCTTTCGTACAACGTCCAGCAGGTTGAATCCGAGCAAATTACGGCCGTCAAGGACGCCAACTTCATGAATTCGCTCGTCGGCAAGGTGGCCGGCGTGCAAATCAATGCGGGCGCCAACGGAGCCGGCGGTGCTTCGCGTGTAGTCATGCGCGGTACCAAATCGCTCACGGGCAACAACCTCGCACTCTATGTAATCGACGGTGTGCCCATGTTCAACCTCATCAACTCGCCCTCCGAAGCGAGCAATATGTCGGATCAGGCCGGCTCCGACGGCGTGGCCGACATCAACCCCGATGACATCGAATCCATCTCGATGCTTACCGGTCCTTCGGCTGCCGCACTCTACGGTAATGCGGCCGCCAGCGGTGTAGTACTCATCACCACCAAGAAAGGTCAGGCGGGCAAAACCACCGTTACGGTGTCGAACAGCACCACCTTCTCGAATGCAACCATGCTCCCCCGTATGCAGAGCCGCTACGGAAACGACGTCGGCAACTACACCAGCTGGGGTCAGGCGATAAACGGCAGTTACGACCCCGCAAAATTCTTCAATACGGGCGTAAATGCCATCAACACCGTGTCGCTTTCGACCGGTACGGCACGCAACCAGACCTACATCTCGGTTTCGACCACCAACACCACGGGCATTCTGCCCAACAGCGGATACAACCGCTACAACTTTACGGCACGCAATACGACCGACATCATCAAGGACAAACTGTCGCTCGATTTGGGCGGAAGCTACATCATGCAGGATGACAAGGGCATGACTTCGCAGGGTCAGTATTACAACCCGCTGCCAGGTCTTTACCTCTTCCCCCGCGGCGAGAGTTTCGAGGATGTACGTCTCTACGAACGTTACGATGCCGCACTGGGCTACAACACTCACTACTGGCCCTACGGAAACGAACTCGGAAAGCAGAACCCCTACTGGGTAATGAACCGCGAGCTGCGCGAGAACACCAAGAAGCGTTACATGGTAAATGCCCAGCTCAAGTGGCAGATTACCGACTGGCTCGACATCGCCGGCCGTGTAAAGCTCGACAACTATAACAACCGTCTGACCTACAAGCTCTACGCTTCGACGCCTACGCTGTGGTCGGGCACCAACGGACACTATCGCGACATCACTTCGTCGTCGAACAACACCTATGCCGATGTAATCGCAACAGTAAACAAGAACTTCGGCGAAGACTGGTCGCTCAACGTCAATTTCGGAGCGTCGATAAACGACACCAAATACGAATTGATGGGTTATCAGGGTCATCTGGGCCTGCTGCCCAACTTCTTCACGGTGAAGAACCTCGACACTTCGGCCAAATTCAAACCTCATCAGGACGGTTATCACGATCAGGCTCAGGCCGTCTTCGCGAACATCGAGGTGGGCTGGAAATCGATGCTCTATCTGACCGTCACGGGCCGCAACGACTGGGAATCGCAGCTGGCTTATTCGCGTTACAAGTCGTTCTTCTATCCGTCGGTGGGTCTGTCGGCCATCATTTCGAATATGTTCGACGCTCCCGAATGGCTTACCTATCTTAAGGTTCGCGGTTCGTACACCGAAGTCGGCAACTCCTACGAGCGTTTCATGACCACCATAAGCTATCCTTTCGACAGCGAAACCGGTACATGGAAGACTTCGACCACCTATCCCAACCTCGACCTCAAACCCGAACGCACGAAGTCGTGGGAAGTGGGTCTCGATTTCCGTTTGTTGAGACATATCTTCGCGAACCTCACCTACTATCGTTCCAACACCTTCAATCAGACGTTCCTTGCAAGCCTCAACTCGGCTTCGGGTTACGAGAACGTGCCCGTACAGAGCGGAAACATCATGAATCAGGGTATCGAGCTGGCGGCAGGTTACGAAAATACGTGGGGCGACTTCTCGTTCTCGACGAGCTACACTCTCACGTGGAACGAAAACCGTGTCATCGAGCTGGCCGGAGGTGCGGTGAACCCCTACGACGGTTCGCTCATCAATATGCCCGAATACAAGACCGGTGAATTCGGCGGATTCGATGCCCGCGTAATTCTGCGCACAGGCGGTTCGATGGGCGACGTTTACGCCAACCACCTGCTCAAGCGCGACTACAACGGCGAGATCGTATACGACTCGCAGAAAGGTTTCGAGAGCGCACAGGTAGAGGATTTCTATATAGGTTCGATTCTGCCCAAGGCCAACATGGGTTGGAACACCCGCTTCGGCTGGAAGGGCATCGAACTGGGCTTCACGGTAGCGGCCCGTCTGGGCGGCATCGTGCTGAGCGCCACTGAGGACAATCTCGACTACTTCGGCGTATCGGAGAAATCGGCACGTCTGCGCGACCTCGGAGGCGTGAAGGTAAATCAGAGTACGGCTTCGGCACAGCAGTATCTCGAAGGCATCCACGGTATGGCCGCATACTACACCTACGACGCTACCAACGTGCGTCTGCAGGAGGTGAGCCTCAACTATACGCTGCCCAAAAAGTGGTTCAAGGACAAAGTGAACCTCACGTTGGGTCTGGTGGGCCGCAATCTGTGGATGATATACTGCAAAGCGCCGTTCGACCCCGAAATCTCGGCCAACGTGACTTCGAACACCTATCAGGGCTTCGACTACTTCATGCTGCCGTCGACCAGAAACATCGGTTTCAATGTTAAACTTCAATTCTAACAAGGAGGAACAGCTATGAAAAAAACTGTTAAATATATTTTGGGACTCGTCGCACTCGTTTCGGTTGCGGGCTGTACCGACAAATTCGAAGAGTACAACACCAATCCCTACGAGCCTTCGACTCTTCCTCTTGCGGGCTTCATTCCGGGCATGATAGAGGCAATGTCGTCGCCCGTGGAGGAGTTCTGCCAGCGCAACAATGTTATGTGGGGCCAGTACGGCGGTTATTTCACCGCACCTTCGTCATGGGCAGGCAAGAGCGGATGGGGCATATTCAACATCGATGACTCCAGCGTGGGCTTCACCACCAAAAACCTCTACGAAACGCTCTATCCCAACTGGTTCAGCGTAAAGCGTCTGACCGAGGGCGAGGGATTCATCTATCAGCTGTCGCAGGTTATGCGCGTATACAGTATGACAATCGTGGCATCGACTCAGGGTCCGCTGCCCTACACTCAGGTTGCCGACGGCGTATTCTACGTACCCTATGACAGCGAAGAGGTTGCATGGCACGCGATGTTCGACGATTTGGATGCGGCAATCGCAGAGTTGCAGAACGCGGCAATGTCATCGTCGTCGCCTCTCGATTCATCGACCGACCGCGTATACGGCGGCAGTGCAGCCAAATGGCTCAAATTCGCCAATACGCTCAAACTGCGTATGGCTATCCGCATCAGCAGCGCCGACGCAGCTTTCGCCAAGCAGAAAGCCGAAGAGGCTGTGGCGGCAGGCGTAATGACGGCAGTCGAGGACAGCGCCTACGATGCATATCATCTGAACGGTTATTACCAGAACGGAACCGGTTCGTATCATGAACTTGCTGCGAACGCCTGCATCGTATCGTACATGAACGGCTACGAAGACCCCCGACGCGCCAAATACTTCACCCCCATGTCCGACGGTTCGTATCTGGGTCTGCGCATGGGCAACGCAAGCATCACGAAGGACAACTTCGCAGGTTATGAGTCCACCGTATCGGGTCTTATTTTCAACAATCTGCCGAGTGCCCCGATGCCTTTGATGTATGCTGCCGAGGCTGCATTCCTGCGTGCCGAAGGCGCACTTAAGGGCTGGGCGATGGGTGCCACGGCCGAGGAACTCTACAACGAAGGCATACGTCTGTCGTTTGCCCAGTGGGGAGCATCGGGAGCCGATGAATATCTGGCCAACGAGACTCTGAAGCCGGCAAACCATTCGGGAGACAACAGCGTGACCAACAAATCGACCTGCACCATCAAGTGGTCGGACAGCGACAGCGACGAGAAGAAGCTCGAGAAGATTATCACCCAGAAGTGGATTGCCAACTTCCCGATGGGACTCGAAGCGTGGTGCGATTTCCGCCGCACGGGCTATCCCTACATCTTCCCGCCCAAGGACAACCGTTCGACATACGGTGTGGATTCGGAGCGCGGAATGCGCCGCATACGTTTCGGCAAGGACGAGTACGACAACAACTCGGCCAACGTGCGTGCAGCCATATCGCTGCTCTCGAACGGCAGCGACTCCGACAACACCGAATTGTGGTGGGCGCTCAAGGGTAAAGTCAAGAAGTATTAGTAACTAAAAACTTACATATATAAAATGAAAAGGTTAAGAAATATACTGGCAATCTCCGCCGCGGCGATTATGTCATTGTCGGTGTCTGTCGGCTGCGACAAATGGACTGAGCCGGAAGCACTCAATTTCGACCAGACGATGGAAGGCTCATACCACGGCGAGGCTTACTATAAGAACCTGCGTGCCTACAAGGCATCGAAACACACGCTGTGCTTCGGCTGGTTCAGCGGCTGGACCGGAGTAGGCAAACCCGACACCCGTCTGATGGGTATGCCCGACTCGATAGACATCATTTCGCTGTGGAGCGGCTGGACAGGTCTCTCCAATGAGCAGATGCAGGACCTCCGCGACGTGCAGACCGTCAAGGGCACGCGCGTAATCCCCTGCTTGATTATCGACCATATCGGCAAGGGTCTCACTCCGGCCGAAGTTACGAGTGATTTTACCGTAGACGGCGTGGAGTACAGCTCCTACGAGGAGGCTATGAGCGCCTACTGGGGCTGGTACAGCATCCAGCAGTCGTCGGGCGGATGGCCTTTCCCCACCACGACCGAAGTTCACTATGTGGACGGTGTAAGGCAGGAGAGCGCACCCGAGAATATTCAGGAGATTATCGAGGCAGCCGTCCGCAAGTACGGCAAGGCTATCTGCGACGAGGTGAACCGCTACGGCTATGACGGTTTCGACATCGACTTCGAACCAACTTCGTTCCCCGGCAACATCTCGCGCAACGGAGCCTACAATCCCCGTCTCTTCATTCTGATAGACGAGATGTCGAAGTATCTGGGTCCGCAGTCGGGCACCGGCAAGATTCTGGCCGTGGACGGCGAGCCCTACACACTCTCGGCAGAGTGCGGTCCCAAGCTCACATATTTCATAATTCAGGCTTATCAGGACACCACCGACACCGGTATCGACACCGGTTCGAGTCGCATAGGCGGTCTGTTGCGTCTCTATGCCGACGTTCACACCCGTGCCGAAGTGGTGGGCAAAACGTTCCTCACCTCCGACTTCGAGTCGGGAGCGGCCAACGGCGGACGTATCACGGTAGACTACACCACCCGCAACGGCGAGAAGACCCACCAGATTTACGGTTTTGCACAGTACTACGACGCAGAGACCGGTACGCGTATCGGCGGATTCGGAGCTTTCCGTTTCCAGTTCGATTACACCAACGGCAACAACTACGGTTATATGCGCACCGCAATCCAGCTGGCAAATCCCGCAGTTAAATAATTTTAACACCAATCGATTATGAAATTGAACAGAATATTCAAAATTTCGATTCTCGGAGCAGTACTCGCCGCGGCCGCAGCCTGCAACGATGCCGAATACTCCGCAATCGACAATATGATTTACATCAGCGAGGCTGTCGAGGCAGACCGTTCGACACAGCAGATTCTCAACAAGCTGATTGTGGGCGAAACCCAAATTGCACTCCATGTGCGTATGGCTCAGCCCGCATCGCAGGATGTTCATGTAAAACTGGCTCTCGACCCCGAATTTATCGAGGAGTACAACCGGCGCAACAACACCACCTACGAAATGCTGCCCGACGACTATCTCTCGTTCGACAATACGGCCGTAATCACCAAAGGCAACATCTCGTCGGATGCCGTAAACATCGACGTGCTGCCCTATCCCACGGGCGACAACCCCTATGCAGTGGCCGTCAAGATTATCAGCAGCGATTCGGACGTGGCAATCACCGGAAAATCGAGCCGTCTGCTCTACATCTTCACCAAACCGGCCATGCAGAAGACTCCGCACATGAGCCGCACCCAAAAGCCGGCAGGTCAGTACAACGAAAGATGGAGCGGCAACTGGGGCATACATTCCGAAAACTGGACCCTCGAGATGTGGATAAATATGGACGTCCTCGGTACAAAACCCGGAGACAAGAACAATCAGGCCATCTTCTCGAACTCGCGTCCCGAAGGCTCCCCCGACGAAATCTACATCCGCTGGGGCGATGCCTCCATCGACGGTGACAAAATCAACGGCAAATTCTTCGGCAAAGGTGAAATCGTATCGAATCTGAAGTTCTCTACCAATACGTGGTATCACATCGCATTCGTTGCCGAAAACGGAGTGGTGACCCTCTACGTAAACGGCGAGACCGATTCCGACACCAACATCAATGCCATTGTGGACACCGCTTTCGACAACGTGATGTTCTTCGGTTCGGACGGCTATTTCGTAGCCCAGAACGCCGGACTCGCACAGGTTCGTCTGTGGAGCCGCGCTCTCTCGCCGGCTGCACTCAAAGACGGCATGATGCGCGACATATCGCCCAACTCGGCAGGTCTGGAGGCCTACTGGAAAATGAACGAAGGCGATGGCCGCGTATTCCACGACTCGACTCCCTACGGACGTCATCTCGTATGCAATGCCGACCCCTCGTGGAGTGCGGAAGAGGTAAACTTCTACAACCCTAACAAATAGTGCTAATTTCAAAAAGAGAATATTATGAAAAACTTATTGAAATACGCCTTCCTTCTCGGAGTGTCGCTCTCGGTATTCACCGCCTGCAAGGAGAACTACGACATGAGCGACGTCTTCGAGCCGGATGATGTATACGCAAAAAATTATGTATACACGCAAGGCCCCGCCAAAAACACATACAACTATGAGTTCAAGGCCTCGGTAGACGAAGACGGCACCAAATCCTACCAATTCCTCTCGGATGTGGTAAACGACCCTCTGCTCATACCCGCGCAGAGTACCAAACCCGCCGGCAGCGATTTGAAGGTGAAGTTCGCCATCGTACCCGAACTGCTCGACAGCTACAACGCCGCAAACAACAGCGACTGGGCGCTGCTCGAGAGCGCAACTCTGGAACGCGACGTACTCACCATACTCAAAGGCGAGCAAATGTCGGCCGATTCGCTGCGCGTACTCTACGACGAAACCGAATTCTTCAACAAGAAAGCACATTATGCCGTCCCCGTGCGCATAGTCTCGGCCGGCAGCGAAGGTTCCGTCAGCGAAAACTACAAGGAGTTCTTACTCTTCTTCAACGCCAAGTACAACACGAGCGCAGTTGCATGGAGCGGAACTCTCTCCTCCAAATTCATTCTCATGTTCGACCGCGGAGACGGCAGCGTCTTCAACCCCACCCCCTCGCTCGAATATCCCGTTACGCTCAAAACGCAGTATGCGGCACTCGAGGACAACAAGGTGTCGGTAAGAATCAACAACGACCTCGTGCAGGTCTACAACGCAGCCAACGAAACGGCCTATGCCCCTCTCGAGAATGTAGAACTGACCGGCGGCAGCGAATTTACGATTACGGCCGGAGAATCCGAAACCTCGGGCAATATCACGCTGGCCTTCTCGGACAGCATGAATTCGCTCGAAATGGGCCGCAGCTATCTTATTCCGATAGAAATCAGCGATGTAGAGGGCTATGGTGCCGGTGTAAGCGAGAGCAACAATGTATACTACATATTTATCTCGACAATCTACACCCCCAACATGGCTGCCGCTGACAGCGCTACGGGTACCCTTATCGACCGCACGAATATGACGGCAACGTATAAAACGAGCGCGACTTCCACATACGAAACGGACTGGACCAAAAACCTTACCGGCAATGGAACCAGTGCAGGATATATGTACACCTATTATATCTACACTATCGACCTCGGTGCCGAATATACGCTCACAAGCTTCGAGTTCAACGCGTACTACTATTCGTATTACGATTACTACTACGCACCGAAGATTTTCAATGTTCAGGTAAGTACCGACAAGGAGAATTGGGATGACTGGGGCGATTCCGAAGAGCTTGCCGACGGCGCGCAGTCGTTTGTCAAGATTCGTTTCCCCGTGCCTGTACGATACCTCAAGCTCATTGCAAAAGAGGCATGGCACGGCAGCTATTCTGCGATAGACGGCAAGAAGGGTATGAACTTCTATCAGCAGGAAGAATAAACTACCGGCAGAAATGCAAGTCTAAGTATAAAATGTTTTTTTGTAAGTGTTCCGTCACCGCGTTTGCGGTGACGGAATTTTTTTAACGGCAAAAGGTGCTGAAAACAGAAAATAATGTCACTTACTTCCGCAAGTCGATAAACTTCACCACCTTGCGGCTCATGGGCGGAGTCTGCAAACGCGATATCAACTCCGCAGGCTCGAAACGAACATCAGGCGCAACACGAACCTTCGCCCTGAATATATCCTTTATTCGCTTGCCGAATTCGTCCGAACGGTCCCGACTGCTTACCCTTATCTGTATCTGGTCGGTGCCCAAAGCATTCGTGAAAACCTCGACAATATAATTCTCCACCTCGGGAATATTGTCCAGAATGTCGAACAGCACCGGCGGATACAATGTCGTACCCTTGAATTTTATCATCTGACCCTTGCGGCCGATGACCGAACTCAAACGCGCACTGTTGCGTCCGCAACCGCAAGGCTCGCCGTAACGAATGCAAATATCGCCCGTCTTGAATCGCAACAGCGGCATACCCTCCACCCCGATGGTGGTAACGGTAACCTCGCCCGCCTCGCCGTCGGCCACGGGACGGTTGTTTTCGTCCAAAAGTTCGACGATTATCAAATCGGCCGGAATATGACCCCCGCAATGACATCCGCACTCGGTAAACGAAGTCTGCATTTCGGTCGAAGCGTATGTGGAGTACAGCTCCAACTGCGGCCAGCGTTCCGAAATCTTGGTTCCCAGAGTGGTCAGCGTTCCGTCGGGCGTGCGCAGAGCCTCGCCTATACATATCGCGCGACGCAAACCCGAAGCATTATGGTCGATGCCGTTCTGTTCGGCAAATTCAATCATCTTCATCAGAAACGACGGCACCACCATGCAGGCCGTAGAACCTACACGACGAACCGTATCCCACTGCAATTCGGGGATTCCGTTTCCCACGCGCACCACACCGCAACCCAATTCGCGGGCTCCGAGGAAGTAGGCCAGACCCGCCATGAAACGACGGTCGATGGTCGTCATAAGCTGCATGACGTCGTCGCGCGTACAGCCCGCAAGCGTAAAAGAGCTGGCCTCGTTGTAGGCCAAACGCTGCAAATCGTTCTCGGTGAGGGCGAATGTCACCGGATTGCCCAAAGTGCCCGAAGTGGTTACATAATCGATGACTTCGGTGCGCGGCACGCACAGAAACTCTTCGTTGTGCAGCTGCAAATCCTGTTTGGTGGTGACGGGGAGCGAGGTCAAATCCTCGAGCGTCGCTATACGCGCAATGTCGATTCCGTGTTCGGCGAACATACGGCGGTAGTACGGCGAACGGGCGGCCAGATATTGCAGCGTTTCGGCCAAACGCTCCTCCTGAAATCTTTTAATCTCGGCCCTGCTTTTATAGTGCAGTTCTCTGTTTCGTATCATATTTTTTAATTTTTTTCTCGATTTCGGCACGTTCGGGCAGTCGCGGAATCTCTTTCGAGAGAGCCTTGCGCCAGAACTGCACGGCACGAATGCGGTCGCCGGCCGAAAGAGCCCGGTCGCCGCACAAATCCCACGTTCCGAAATATTCGGGATTAAGGGATGCGAAGTTGTCGATATAGTCATCAGTCACTCTCTCCCGCGCCGCCACGGCGTTGCGTATGACTGCCGACTGCTCCCTGAATGCCATAAGGCGGTCATAGTCGCGGGCGAGGAACAGCGAATCGGCCGCAACGGTCTCCTCCTCCCTGACGAAAGAGGCGGCAGCCGCGCCTTCGGATCCGAAGACCTCGTGCAAGTCGTAGCAGACGAACTCTCCCGACTGCCACGGCGAGGTCGAAACCCACATTTTGAGCCGTTCGGGCTGAAATATCACGGAGTGGTGGGCCATAAACTGATTTATCGACTTTTCATTTCCGAGTCCTATGTCGGCACCGCCCTTGCCGAACCGGTCGCGCAGCACGCGGGCGCAGCCTTCGACCGTAAGCTTCTCTTCGGATTCGAGCAGTTCGGTCAGACGCCGGTAACGGTAGGGGCTGTCGGATTCGGCGATATTGCGCACGTTATACGGGTCGTCGGCAAAGCCTGCCGACTGAAAATGATTGGTGCATACAAGACGGTTCTCAGCGGTGCGGAAGAGTTCGGTCCGTTCGGGGCTTTTTTCTATTATGGCAGCCTCGCCATCCACGGCAGAGCCTATGAGCAGCGATTCCGATATGAACATACGGTGCGATTCGGCTATCTGCAACGCCTCTCCGATATTGCCTGCATATTGCAGAATCATGCGGGCCAGCAGCGACACCGGCATCGCCGCCGACAGCGGAATTTTACCTTTGGCGGCATTGATCGTGACGGTCAGACCCTTTTCGTTCATTCCCGACACCACGCCCATCATGCCGGGCCACGCCACCGAAGCGAATGCATAACCGTTGTCGGGACGCATGAACAGCACCAATTTGTTGCGCGCGAAGTCGTCGCCCGCATAGAAATCGAAATTGCGGCCGATGACGAGACCTCCGTCGGCACTCGCCTCGCCGCGAACCGCAAACGAACTGCATCCCACCAGCATATACTCCTGCATGGTATGGCCTATGTCGTGGGCGGCGTGGTAGTTGAGCTGACGTACATAGGGGGTTCCGTAGTCGTCGTATCGGTCGCTGCACGACGACGACAAGGCATAAATCTCATCGCGAAGCTCCTCGGGGATGTGGTATGCCATGCGGCGGTTGAAGAGCATCACCACCTTGTGCAGAAATCCGACATAACGCTCCGAAGGAATCAGTTCGTGAATCTGACCCACAAACACATCCTCCTGATAACGAATCAAATCGCCGGCCATAACGCCCAAAACGGCTCCGCGTTCGGCCGCCGAACCCGAAATGCGTGCCTCCCACAATCCGTGTCTGTCGAGCAACAGCGAATTGTCGCCGCAAATGCGCAGGGAGTCGCTCTCCGCCGCAAGCGTCAGGGCCGACAAATCGACCTCGAAGGTCGGCTGTTTGAAGTCGCGCGTGGCATAGAGCGCATATGCTCCGGCCGAGAGCAGCACAACGGCCGCCAACGGCACCGCAACCGCCAACCCAACACACAACGCGATTATTTTCAACGTTTTACGCATTTCCTATCTTCTTGGTAAGATATTCGGTTCCGAGCAGTTCGCTGCAAGTCACGGCCGCCGAAATGGAGGTGCCCAGACATCCGTGTACATTCAGATTCTGACCCGTAATAAATAGATTCGACACCTTCATCCGTGCCGACAGATGATTGACTATCGGATTGTGGTAATCCTTCACTATGCCGTAGGCCGTACCGTCGGGCGTACCCGTGAAATCGCGGTAGGTAAGCGGCGAAGCGGTGTGTATGCCGGCTATACGGTCGCGCAGTTCGGGCAGATACTCGCACGCAAAGTCGGCCGCAGCGGCTCCGTAACGGCGTTTGAACTCCTCGTACTCCTCGCCGCGATGACCCGTAACCGTATCTCTCCACGGCTCCATGAAGCGTTCGGGCATGGGCGACAGAACGGTCACCACATCGGAATATCCGTTGCCCGCAGGCTGGAACGAAATGAGTACATAAGGAATGTTGCAACCCTTGTAGTCGCCCTCGAGAGTCCATACGTCGTCGGTGCGGTAGCACCACAGATTGCTGCCGGCATAGGGCATCGACCCGGGTTTCATCAACAGATAGGTGGTGAATATGCCGCAGGAGTTGGGCAGCGAATTTATTCGCGTGAAGAAGGCTTTTTTGATTACCGTATTGTTCTCCAGAAGCGAGAGCGTGAGCGACGGATGCAGCGACGAAATGATATTGTCGGCATAGATGCGTTCGCCGTCCTGCAGTTCGACATATTCGGCGCGGTCGCCCTCCAGATGAATATGCTCCACGCCCGCTCCCGTGCGGACCTCTCCGCCGTTGCGTCGGATTTCGTTCACGAAAGCGTCGGCCAGCTGCTGCGAACCGCCCACGAAACAGCGGCACCCCTCGATGTTGGAGTTGTTGATTATTCCGTGTTCGTAGAGCGACGTGGTCTCGCGATTTCCGCCGTAGAGTCCGTTGGTGCCGGCAAGCACCTTGCGCAGCGTGGGATTCTTCACGCAGTCGGCAATGGTGTCGTAAGCCGACATCATCATATACTCGATGCCGCCGTCGGAGATTTTGCCGCGACGCAGAATCTCGGGCGACAGCATGGAACCTATACCCTTCAATATGCCGCAATAACGCTTCAGACCTTCGCGTTCGTCGGGGAAGTCGGCGGCCAGAGTCTCGAAAAAACGGTCGTAGCCCATGGCATGACGATAACGTCGGCCCTCCACGTCGATGACGTCGAATCCGTTCTCGTCGAGAGTCTGCATCCGCAGCGAATCCAGCACACCGAAATATTTGAAATACTGGTGCATAATCTGACCCTCCGAAAGACTGCCCACATAGTGCATACCCGTATCGAGAGTATAGGCTCCGCGACGGAACGATTGCAGACATCCGCCTATGACGCGGTGACGTTCGAGCAGCAGCACGCTCATGCCCTCCTTGCTCAGAATGGTTCCGCAGGCCAGACCGCCAAGTCCGCCTCCTATTATCACAACATCGTATCTGTCCATTTTTCGAAAACGTATATGGGTTCCGTATTTTTGCCGCCGCAGCTCTCCGCACGCATAGCGAATCCCTCGCTGTCGGCAAATGACTGCAGCCATACCGCCGCCGAAGCGTCGTCGCGAACCGCAATCATACCGCCCTCACAGAGCCGCGCGGCGGCACGGCGCAATATCGAAAGACGTGCATCGGCACTCATGCCGCGCAGCGAACGGTTGAACAGAAAGGCATCCGACTGCGGCAGTTCGCACTCCGCAATGTCGGCGCAGAGAATCAGGGCACTGCGGCCGCAAAGCAATGTATGACGCGCCGTTTCGCTCTTTTCCGCATCGGACTCGATGCCCGTAACCACGCGTTCGGGAGAGAGCAGACCCAGCATGAAACTCAACTGACCGTATCCGCACCCTATCTCGGTGACGGCACCGCGTCGCGGAACCGTGCGGTCCCAGCAGTCGTAGAATCCGTCGCGGCGGCATTCGCGCCTTATGAGTAGCTCCAACGAAGCCTCCTTGTAGATATAGTTCTTTATCAACGTCTCGCGGAAGTAGGGGTTGAATGTGCGGCCGTAGTCGTCGTTGAGCAGCGAATACTGCTCCGCGAACCACTTGCGCATAGATTTGGCCTGCTCCTGATAGGTCGAGCCGAACGAACGGTCGCCGAACTTCACGCGCGGCATAATCCGCGACACCACATATCCGCGTTTGATGTAGAATCCCTGACGCTTCGACGAAACCTGACCCGTACCGTACAACACGACGGGCAGAATGTCGGTTTCGAGCAGCGAAGCCAAATAGAATGCCCCTTTGTGGAAGCGCTGCACGCGGCAGTCGGCCGAACGAGTACCCTCGGGGAATACCGCCACCGAATAACCCTCGGCCATGAGAGGCCGCAGCCGCGCAGCAAGATTTTCGTATCCGTCCTGCGCATGATAGAAATCGGCATAACGCACTATGCGGCCGAAGAAGGGCGAATTCCACACCCAGCTGTTGGTCACCATCACAATCTTGGGATGCGACGACAGCAGCAGCAGAATATCGATGAACGACTGATGATTGGCTATTATGACAGCCGGTTTGTCGAAGTTTTCGCCCGCAGGATTCTCGCGCACGGTCTTTTCGGCTATCATAGTGGCGAGGAACATTCGCGTAAATCCGTAAATCAGACGGTGCAGCCACTCTTTCTTGCGTTTGCGTCCCGCGGGAACGACAATCATCGCCGCCATGCAGAGCTGAATGGCGATGCAGCCCGACAGGAAGTAGAGGAAACAGTAGAGCGTATTGAGAATCGACGGTATCGTATATGGAAGTCCTCCTTTTCGGGTTTGGTCGGTGACGAGCAGACGGAAAAGCAGCGGCTGTATGGTGTAGGAGACCAGCACCACCACTCCCATTCCGAGGACCGAAATGAGAGCTATCGAACGGAGTGCCGGATGCTGTGCGAATATCAGAACCCCCATACCCGCGACCGCCGTGAATGCCGAGAAGAATATGGCCGTTTTGTGCGCTCCGAGTATGCGGTTGCCGTTGCGGTACTCCTGCAGCAGACCGTCCATGATGAATATGCTGAAGTCGTCGCCGATACCGAATATGAATGTGGCCAGAATGATGTTCACCACATTGAATCGTATGTCGGGCAGAGCCATGAATCCCAAAATTATCACCCAGCTGATGCACATGGGCAAAAATGTGAGCAGCGTCAGTTCCGGACGGCCGTAGGAAAGCAGCAGAGCCGCGAAAACTATCAGCGACGACACCAACAGAATGTAGTTGAAGTCGTCGGTGGTATTCTCCACCATCTTGGCCGAAAAGTAGCCTCTGTCCACTATCGTAATCCCCTCCATGCGGTCCATTTCGCCGTAGAGGGCATCTTTGTTCTCCTTGTCCACGGTTATGCGGCTCATCACCGTGGCCGCATCCCCGCTGCAGTCTATCCACTCCGAAAGTATCGGAATGTCGCGCATATCGCCGGCAGTGTATTCGCACACCGAATATTCGCGTTCGAGCAGCTCGGCGAACCGCGAAAAGGCTCCGGCACGAAATCCCGAACGGACCGCCTGATTCTCGATTCGGGAGAGTATGCGACTGCCGTGTTCGTCGCGGAAGGCGTTCCATCTGTCGATTCTGTGCCTCTGCTCCGCGGGCGGGACTATGAAATCGTCCACAACCGCGAAATCCTCGAGCAGACCCTCCTCTCGACGCTCCTCGAACAGACGGCACAAAGCCCCGTAACGTTCCGACAGCTGCGTGAGGTCGTCGGCCGCAAGCACCACATATACATCGCGGCTCTCGTCGCTGAAGAGGTCCTTCGTGCGCTCCTCGGCCTCGACGATGTGCTGCGGCATGAAGTTGATGTGCGACATATCGTCGTCGAAACGAACCTTGTCGTAGAAGAACAACCCCACGACCGTCGCCGCGGCAATAATGCCCACCACCCATCGGTTGCTCTCGTAAGCGTAGCCGTTGCCGCGTTCTATCGCCTCCAAAACCCGGCTGCGGCGGCCCGCCTTGAAGTTCTTGAAGAAGTGAGGCAGAAACACCAGACAGAAAATAGTGGTTCCGACAAGCGCGAATACCGAGAAGAGGCCCATATCCCTCAACAGAGCCGACGACGTAAAGAGCAGTGCGGCAAATGCGCCTATCGTGGTCATGCAGCCTATGGTAAGCGGCGAGGCCAATTCGCGGATTATGCGATGAGGTTCCGAGGTGTGATTGAGATGCGAAATTACGTGAATCGAATAGCTCAGCGAGATTCCGAGAACCACCGTACCCGCACCTATGGCTATCGACGAAACGCTCCCCTGCACGAGCCATACGGCCGCCAGCGCGAACAAGGCTCCGAATGCGGGCGGTGCAATGATGAGCGGAATCGACAGACGGTTGCGGAACGAAAGGAATACCACCGTGAGAATCAGCAGCACGGCTATGCTGAGGGTTATCGCCGTGTCGCGTTTTATCTGTCGGGCGTTGTATACGGCCACTATCGGACCTCCGATGCACTCCACCGTCACACCCTCCTCCTTTTCGGCTTCGGATTCGGCACGTTCGAGCCAATCCACCAGCCGGTCGTTTATGCCCGTGCTGCCCATTCCGTAGGCCGGCTCCACGAACATCAGCATCGTGGACATATCATGCACGAACAGACGGTCGGAATAAATCTCGTACTGCATGGCGGGATTGAACCGCTCGAAACTCTGCAAAAGATGAGTCCCCAAATTCAGCGGGTCGCGCATAACCACATCGCCAACCACCATCCCCTGCGGCGAAATAAGCGTCCGATAGGCATTCGCCACCGCCTCGTCCACCGCCGCATCGTCGGTCCGGCCGGGGAGAGAATCGTAATCGGCATCGGTGAGCAGAATCGGCAGGTGGTCGTAGACAAAAGATATGCATCGCTCGATGAGTTCGTTGTCGGTGCGGTCCGTAACCGAAAGAATCAAACCCTCGTCGATTGCCGGCTGCAGCGTCTCCGTGAAAATATCCGCCGCCTCCACTATCGCATCGGGGTCCTCGCCCGACAACATCACCACTATCCGGTCTTTGGCCTTGATGTTCTTGAAAAGGTCGCCTTTGCGGTCGCCCTTTCCGCCGTCGAAAAAACTCGAAATATTCTCGTCGAAACCTATCCGCGAAGCCATCGCTCCGCACACAAGCAGCGACAGCAGCAGCACCCACCGGAAAAGTTTGGGGTGACGCTCGAAAAAGTCGTACAGATATATGAAAAATCGGCTCATCTCTATTTTCCTCTCTTACAAACAGTCATCGCAATCCAGCCCGCAGCGAAAACCGCCGCCCCCACCATAGAGGCAAGCACCGCACTGCCCACGAGATACTGCCACAGCGAGACTCCTATGTTTTCGAGCGTTATTTCGCCCGACGCGAATCGGTTTTCGATGCCCAGCACGGCCGCTCCGAGTACCATGCTGCCATAAAGAATGAAAGGTATCGCCGGCGGAATGCTCACATTCGAAAACACACCCGCCACCACCTTGTTGAGCCGCAGCAGATGTGCCGTCGTCACGGCGAAAATCAACTGATAACCCCATATGGGCAGCACTCCGCAGCAGGCACCCCAACCCATCGACGCCGCCATGCGCAGATTGCTTTCGCCGCTGTGCAGAACCTGCCGGTCGAAGAATCGGCGTATGTTCTCTCTGGTCAGCGAGCGGAGAAAACGCCACGGATAGTAACACAGCAGCGCACAAAGCACCAGCACCGTGTTGAGAATCGAAATGCGGGTAAAATCCCTCAGCGGACGGAAATGCGAAACCCGCTCCTCCGCAGGCGGATACCACACCTTTACGGGAATGTTCTCGACCTCGATTCCCCGCCATGCGGCCCGCACTATAATCTCCACCTCGAATTCGTACCGTCCCGTCATCATGCGCAGACCCTGCAGACGACGCAACGGATAGAGCCGGAATCCCGACTGGGTGTCGGTCAGCGTGCGTCCCGTCTCGACCTTGTACCAGAAATTCGAGAATTTGTTGGCGAAACTGTTTTTCGCCGGCATATTGTCGGCGGCCAGATTGCGTGCCCCGACAAGCAGCGAATCGGGTGCGGCCTCGATGCGGTCGATGAAGGCGGGGATGTCGTCGGCAAAGTGCTGACCGTCGGCATCGATGGTCAAAGCGTAGTCGAAACCCTCGTCGGAAGCCCGCTTCAAAGCATACTTCAGCGCGTAACCTTTGCCCCTATTGCGGCCGTAACCCCACACCCGTATATCGGGTATCGAAGCGAGTATCGCGGCAGTGTCGTCGGTCGAACCGTCATTAACCACTATCACGTCGGGAGCATAGCGTTTCACGTCGTTAACCACACGAGCTATCGTCCCGCCGTTGTTGTAGGTGGGAATAATCACGGCGCACTTCAATGCCGCGACACGTTCGATGCAGCTTGCCCTACGTTCGGTCATCGTGTAAGCATGGCTTTCAGTTTGAGGGCCGCAGTCTCGCCGCCGTCGTCGCAGCGGAAGACCGTCCCCGTTATTTTCAAATCGGCCTCTATCGCGAAGTCGAACTTCAGACGCAGATTCCCGTCGGGAATCACCGCCGAAACGAATTTGCTCTCCTTCACCGAGGCGAATCTCACTTTGCAGCCCAAAGCACGGCCCGCCAGTTCGCGCACGACGGTCATCGTACACACGCCCGGGACCACCGGCTGCGACGGAAAATGACCCGCATATATCGGATGATACGGATTCAGCGACACGACGGCACGGAATCCGGCCGGGTCGGATTCGAAATGTTCGGTCTTATAGAAATCTCCTTCCAGTCTCATCGCTGCTCCTCGAACAGGTTGCCGTCCACGGCAACATTGAACTTCTTGTCGCTGAACTCGTAGAGCGTATAGTCGCCCGACGGTTCATCCATTCTGAGCGACGACAGCGACATATCGCCTCCGTCGAAGTCGAGAGTTATCGAACCCATGCGCGACGACCCGCGGCCGCCCGCAGGCACAAGACGCATGGTATAGCCACCGGCATGAGGCGTAATTTCGACATCGAATCCGGCCGCTATCTTCGACACGTCGCCCGACATACAGCCCGACAACATCGCACTCATGTTTTTGAGCATCGGATTCGAAGCCGTTTTGGTGCGGTTCACGCGGCCGCCGCTCTTCATCTCGAAGAACTTCGCCGTCATCTTGATGTAGTCGCCGTCATCGAACGACAACAGTATGTTGTCGGGACGCAGATAGCGGAATCGGCCCGCGCGCTTCACATCCTGAGCCAGCACCGACACGCTGCGCGTCTGAACGAAACGGCAGTCGATACTCTCGATGCGGCTGCTCTGTTCGCGCAGAATCTGTTCGAAATCGGGCAGAGCGCGGCTCTGCGGCAATACCGCCGACGGCCACGACACAACAGCCGCAACCCATATCAAAAAATATTTAACTCCTCTTCTCATAAACATCCATATCGAACAATTCATCGAGGGGCACGATGTCGAAACCCTCGTTTTCAACAGCCGAAATCACCATTTCGGTCAGACGGCCCGCATCCTTGCAGCGGTCGTGAAGCAGTATCACCGCTCCGTTGTGCAGACGGTCCGCAATGCGGCGGCACACCTCCTCGCGGGAGCGATTTTCGAATGTGTCCAGCGACCGTATGCTCCAGCCTATGCACCGCAGCCCCGCCCGCGACACCGCACCTCCTATTATAGGATTGGTGACTCCGAACGGAGGCCGGAACAACAGCGGACGAACACCCGCAATCTCCTCGGCGGCAATCTGCGTCTTCTCAATCTCTTCGGCGACGCCCCTTCCCGACATTAACGGAAAAAATGCCGAATGCCGGTATGTGTGGTTGCCCAGAATGTGACCTTCGGCCACCGTCCGGCGAACCGTTTCGGGATTGCTCCGCAACTTTTCGCCCGTGACGAAAAATGCCGCTTTCACTCCGTGACGCCGCAGCACATCCAGCACTTCGGGTGTAGTCACGGGGTCGGGACCGTCGTCGAATGTGAGCGCGACGACCGCCTTTCCGGTGCGTCGGCGGCACAAAGCCCTGACATATACTCCGCTGCCGATGTCGGCCGAAGCCCACACCAAAAAGGCCGTCAGGACCGCTGCCGCTATCAACACTATCCAATACATCCGAGAACCGCAACGGCGGGTTTTCCGCCGAGATATTCGTTATAAATCACCGCTTCGCGCGCACCCTCGCGTATGAGCCGCACGCCCGCAGCGAATGCCTGAGCCGAAGCCGTGGGAAAGAGTCCGAACCTGTCTCCGCGGTTCACAATCACCGCCGCATCTTCGACCGAAGCGTACTTCGCGCGACATTCGCTCTCCGACAGCGAACGTTCGGGAAAGTCGATACGCACAACCGCCGCTTCGCTGTCGGCCGCCGGAGCATCGGTCAGCACCATGAAAACAGCACCCTCACCGCACTCCGCATGACGGTAAAGCCCCATTCGCTCCATTATTCTGTGCTGCGACGGAGTACGCTCGTCGAAAGCCCCCAGCAGCACGCGGCGGCTCTCGCCGTCGGCAATGCGCATCATGGCATCGAGCAGCGCATCTTCGAAACCGTGACTGCGGTTTACATAGGTCACATTGTAGCAGTGATTGCCACCCAACAGAGCTATCTGACCGCCCGCAGTGTTGAACGTGGACTGAATGAACGGCGTGGGATTGAGCATCTGTTCGCCGTCGGCAATCATGTTGCGCAAAAAACGCTCGCTGTCGGCCAAACAGCCTAATCCCGTAGCCGTAATTACGGCATCCGCCGAAGCTATGCCCTCCGTTCCGCCCGCAGCCTCGACAGCCGTCGCCACCGACATCTTCAACACACGGCTCATGCGCCGGCGCAAACCTGCATCGGGAATCAGCTCCTTGATGTCGGAGACAAGCTCCGCATCGGTGACCGTTCTGCTTACGAAACATCTCATGGCATATCCGTTTTTACAAATACGAGCGAGGAACAATTACCGCCGAATCCGAACGAATTGGACAATACGCACCTCAAATCGGCACCCTCCGAAAATTCGCGCACCGGAATCAGATCCGAACCCTCGACCGGAGTCGTGAAGTTGAGATTCGGATAGAGAAAACCGTGCTTCACAGCCAGCGCCGACAAAACCGCTTCGATGCCTCCGGCAGCCGCCAGCGTATGGCCCGTAAAAGCCTTCGTGGAGCTGAACGGCGGTATTCGGCCGCCGAAGAGCCGCTTCATGGCCTCACCCTCCGAAGCATCGTTGTTGGGCGTTCCCGTGCCGTGAACATTCACATAATCGACCTGATGCGGTTCCATGCCCGCCACCGAAAGCGCACCCTTCATGGCCAGATAGGCACCCTCGCCATCCTGCGACGAGGCTGTCTGATGATGTGCGTCGTTGCTGTTGGCGAATCCCGCCAGACGACAGTACGGCGACTTCGCATCCTCCTCGCGCTGCAAAACCACGAATCCCGCACCCTCGCCCAAATTAAGACCCGCACGCGACGCGTCGAAAGGCCGGCAGGGTCGTTCGTCGAGAATCATCAGCGATTTGAATCCGTTGAGCGTGAATGCACTGAGCGCGTCGGTGCCGCCCGCCACCACGCAATCGACAATCCCGTGGCGAATAAGCCGCGCACCCGTCATTATGGCGTTGGCAGCCGACGAACAGGCCGTACTCACGGTAGTCGAATAGCCCGTAATGCCGCAATATCGGGCGATGGCTTCGGTACTCGCGGCACAGTCGTGCATACGCACGTCGCGAAGCCGTCCCTTCGAGTCGTCGGCCATAAATTCGCGGAAGAACCGTTCCGTCAAATCCATACCCCCGACCGAAGTGGCCGAAACCAAACCCACGCGCAGACCCTCGCCGATTCCGGCATCGCGGAGAGCCTCTCTCACGGCGGCGATTCCGAGCAGCGCCGTTCGCGACAGATGCCGGCCGGCATCTATCCCCAACATAGCGTGCAGTCGGGCATTGGTCATGCGAAGCTCGCCCACCGGCAGACGGTTCGAAGTGCAAAGCACCTCCGGAACGGAAGATATTCCGCTCACACCCGCACGCATGGCCGCAACGGCAGACCCGACACCCGTTCCGAGTGCCGAAACCATACCCACTCCGCTGATGACGATACCCATTGCCCGCAATCGGCTATTTCCGATTCTGCATTACATACTCCGCCAGCGTCTTCACCGAATAGAATATCGGCTTCGCTTCGGCGGCATTGGCCAGCTTCACACCGTAGTGGCGCTCCAAAATGAGAATTATCTCAAGCGCATCGATAGAATCCAATCCTAAACCGTCGCCGAACAACGGAGCCTCCGCATCGATGTCGGCAGGCGTAATATCTTCGAGATTCAACTCCTCGATAAGATGTTTCTTCAACTCTTCAATAAGTTGTTCCATAGTTAGTTATTGTTTAAGTTTCAACAATTCGAGTTTCACGTTCCACTCCTCGCCCCACTTCTCGCACCATCCGCATACGGCAACATCGGCAACGCCCGTCTCTATCAGACGACGCGCATACCGCACAGCCATACCGTCGTCCGCAGCCTCGATGAAAAATGTGTTGTCGCCCTTCATCCCGTGACGGATGCACACCTCGCCCGCCGCCACATTGGGAAGCGTATAGACGAATACCGCCGGCGACGCTCCTTCGGGCAGATGCTCGTTCAGAATGCGCTGATGCTCCGCATCGCACTCCAACGACGATATGCTGTTGGCCAGAATCACCGCACGACGCGAAGGAGCATACTCCGTCATATCGAATCCGCGCAGCAGATTCTCCGCCGACACATATACCGCCTTGCACAAATCGCTCATCTTGTAGAACTTCATATTCGGTTCGCCCAGCGACCTGAATTCACGGCGTATGAACTCCTCGAACGGCAGCTCCGACCACGGCAGCTCATACACCGCCGCACGTTCCGCCTCCCGTTCGCATCTTCGAGCCCCGTTCGTCTCCTCCATCGTCAGGACTATGGCGGCATTGCATCCGCCGAATCCCGAAGCGGTCTTTATGCAGCTTCGGCGGGCGATACTCTGACGTCCGGCCGAAATCCGCAATCCGACAGAGGTCCCCGTCGAAGCGAATCCGCACGTCCCGAATATAAAGCCGCGGCGCAACTGCTCGGCACACAATACAGCCTCCACAACCCCCGAAGCTCCCAACGTGTGGCCTATATAGCCCTTGAGTCCGTTCATCGGAGTGTCGGCCAACGACGAAAGCGCCAATGCCTTGCTCTCCATCTCGTCGTTGTAGAGAGTCGCCGTGCCGTGAGCATTCACGAAACCCGCTTCCGCGGCCGTAATGCCCGCCTCGGCAAGCGCACCCTCGATGGCATAATGCAATCCGTCACCCGTTCGCGACGGACCCGATATGTGATTGGCGTCGTTGGTAACTGCACCTCCCGCCAGACATATTCCCGCAGCATCGGCAAAGGAACGGTCCGAAGTGAGAACCACGGCTCCGCAAGCCTCGCCCAAAGTGAGTCCGTCACGCTCCGAATCGTAAGGACGGCACGGTCCGCCGCTCACCGACTTGAACGATGCGAAACCCGAAGCGATAAACTCCGACAGCACGTCGCAACCCGCAACCACCGCATGACGGCAACATCCGTCGAGCAGCATTCTGCGCGCCGCAATCATGGCCGACAGACCCGAAATGCAGGCGTTGGATATGACCACAGGCTCCCTCGCGCAGCCGAACATCGCGGCCACCCTGCGCGCCGACTCATGAAGCCGCACGCCCGCAGGCAGCGGGTCGCAACCCCCGGCCAACAGCTCGACATTGCCCTTGGTGGTGGAGATAAACAACTGCACCGCAGGGTCCGAGAGCGTCAGTCCCGATTCGTTCAGCACGTTGCCCACCTGCTCGGCAATCAAGGACTCGAAGCGCGTAGCACCCCCGACCGACTCCGGCAGAGTCGAAATGCGTCCCGCCATCATCGAAAGAGAGTCGTCGAAGCGCAAACCGCACACTCCGGCCGCCATCGCATCCGCAGTCGAATGCTTGTCGCCGAGGCAGCAGCGCAGACTCGTCGCTCCCAAATATATCCTTACCGCTTCAGCCACCGTTGTTTCCACTCCTCATAAAAAACGGGATTGTTAAGGCACATCTCGCCGTCGGAACCCACGAAAACCTGAGTCGTACAGCCCCGGGCCGCCACAGCACCGTCACTCCCCCTGCGAATCACATATTCGAAACATATCTTCGCCGCCTCGGTGTCGATGTAGCGCGTCTCGATGACCGCCGTTTCGTTCACCGTCAAAGGCGACAAATACTGCACCTGCAAATCGACTATCGGAGCCGTATAGCCGTTGGCGTAAAAATCCATGTATCCGATGCCCTCGTACCGACGGCCGAAAGCCTCGCGGCCGTCCTCGAAATAGCGCACGTATCCGCCGTGCCACACCACCTGCATCGAATCCACCTCGCTGAACCGAACCTTCGTCTCGGTCGTGACGCTCAACGCCGCTTCGGCACAACCTATGTTTCGTCTGCGTTTAATCATTGCTCCAAAAATATCTTCATTCTGCACCCGGCTACGACCTCCCCGCCCGCACGGCACACAGCCTCGATGAGCGAAACGCCGAAAACCTCCTGCAATACCTTTATTCCCGTCTGCAAACACTCCCCCGTGCGCGGCAAACGCACTATCGAGAGGTTGTTCACCGAACCGATATACCCCAACGGCACTTCGCGCTCCTGCCGGCGGCAGATGTAACCCACACGCGCCGCCGCCGACTGGGCGATATGCTCGATGATGCCGCACTCGCCGAACTCGCCACCGTCCACGAAGATGTTGTCCTCGCGCACCTCAAAACGGGTGGTCGAAACGCCGTCGGCATCGATGCCGCAAAACTCATCGACCATGACTATCGGAGCGCGTTGCGGTATAAGTTCGGTTATGCTATGCATCTCTCCTCTTGCAAATCATTACGGAGTGACCCAATCCCAATCCGTCGATTATCTCCTCCACCTCCAGTCCGGCAGCCTCGACACAACGCTTCATGTCGTCCGAATGGTACATCTTGCTGTTGCCGTTGGCCATGGCGGTGAAATATATGCTCGTCAGAGTCAGGCAGTAAGCCGCAGTCTCGAAACGCTGGCGGTCCCAAAAGGTCTCCATGATGCACAACCGGGTATCTCCATCCATCGACTCCGCAGCCCGACGGCAGATGCTCGTAACCTCCCGCTCCGAAAAACAGTCGAGGAACTGACTCATCCATATAACGTCGAAATGCTCCGACGGAAAGGCGGTCCTCTCGTCCAGCAAATCGCATCCGTAACCGTGTATGCGACCCCCCCCCGCAACATTCGCCACAGCACGACGCATCATCTCTATCTGCTGGGGCAGGTCCATTATCGTAACCTCGACCTCGCTGTCGTAACCCACGCACCGAACCGCCCAACGACCCGTATTGCCGCCCACATCGAGCAGCTTGCGGACCTTGCGGCCGCCGCCGAAAACAATCTTCAACGCCGCATCGAACGATTCGTCGGAATAGAAGTGGTCGAAACCGAACCAACTCTTCTGCACCCCGGACGGCAGACTCGACAACCCTTCGTAGATGGTCGGCCACTCGCCGAAAACCTTCAAACCCTCGGGCCTGCCCTCGAGCAGCGACTCCTCGAGATTGAAAAGCCCCAAATAGTTCACATCATGATTGAAATCGAGATTGGCCCGAGCCATACGGTCGTTAAGCAGGAACCATCCTGTCTTCGAAAGCGTGTAGCGGTCATCGGCCGTCAGCACCGTCCCTATCGAAAGCGACGCCTCCAGCAACACCTGAGCCGCATACTCCGACAGATGCGCATGAGCCGCAATCTCGCTCTGCGAAGCTCCCTCGCGGCGACCTGCCAGATACTCCAGAATGCCGAACTTAAGCATCAGGCGAGAAACCTGAAACACTACCGGCGCAAACGCAATCTCCTGAGCCTTTCGTTGAGCCTCAGGAGCACTGCACTGTTCGCGACCGTATACCTTTTCCAATGACGGAGTAAGTTTCATATCGTTTGTTTGTTGTAGTCCCAAAAATCATAAAAGTTAAACCACTGACACGGATAACGTTTCGCAATATCCTCCAGTGAAGCCGTGTACTCCTCCATAAGACGAACGCTGTCGCCGCACGCCTCCGCCTCCCTGAAGATGAAACGGTAACGACGGCCGCTCTCGCGCATCGCATAGTAGAAAACCACCGGCACCCGGCACTTCGCCGCCAACAAAAACGGACCCGACGGAAAACGGGCCGCATAACCCATGAATATCCGCCCGGCAGTACTCTTTTCGTCTATCCAGCGGTCGCCGTTGAAACACAGATACTCGCCGTTGTTCAACGCTATCTTCATCGACAGCATCGCCTCCAGAGGGTCGCGGTTCACGGCTATTATCTTGTAGTCGCCGGCCGTCGAGGCATTGTCATCGACAGCCTCCTTGATGCCGCTGTGTTCGTCGTCGAACATCACGATGTTTATCTTCTTGCCGTACTTGCCGAAAAAACCCGCTCCCGCCTCCCAACAGCCGGTATGCGCTCCAATCATGACAACGCCGCCCGCAGAGTCGATAATCTCCAGAAAGCGGCCGTAATTGTCGAATTCGAAACGGTATCTGTCGGCAAGTCCGCCGCGGAACGCCAGCCGGTCGATGAGCGTCTGACCGAATACATAGTAGTGACGGTAAAGCTCCGCCGCCGAACGACATCGCCCCAATCGGCGTATGCGGCGGTTGTATCTCCATATCGCCGCCGTAGCCTTCGGAGCGAACGCTATGAAGTACACCACAATGAAAGCCAGTATCGCGTATGCAAAACGAATCCCGAGAAAACGAATGGAATAGATAAAGAAGAGATAGCCGAAACGACCGCCTCTCGATTTACCGTTCCACTGTTTTTCGGGCTCTTTACTCATTGAGCTTGCGATAGAGCATCTCGTAAAAATCGCCGAACGTGGCCACTCCCACGAAATCGGGTCCCTTAAGCGTGACACCGAAGTTCTGCTCCACCAGCACCACGACATCCACCAAATCCAAAGAGTCGAGACCCAGCGTATCCTTCAGCGACGATTCGGGCGTAATGACCGACGCATCTTCCACTTCGAACTCCTCGGCCAGCACCTCTTTAAGTTTTTCAATCAGTTCTTCCTTTGTCATAAATCTCCTTATTTCACTTTTTTCACTATCAATGCAGAGTTGGTTCCTCCGAAACCGAAGGAGTTGCTCAAAAACATATCGAACGAGAGGTCGATGCGTCGGGCCGGAATGTTCAGCAGTGCCGATGCCTCGTCAGGCTCCTCGAAGTTGAGATTCGCAGCCACGAAATCGTTCTGCATCATCAGCGTCGAATAGATTATCTCGCTCGCACCGGCCATCCACATCTCATGACCCGTAAACGACTTGGTCGAAGTCACCGGAGGACGGTCGCCGAATACCTCGGCTATCGCCAATGCCTCGTTGCGGTCGCCGACCGGAGTCGAAGTCGCGTGCGCATTTATGTAGCCTATCTCGGCGACGTCGACACCCGCATCGCGCAAAGCCATCTGCAACGAACGTTTCGGTCCGTCGATGTTGGGCACCGAAATGTGGTCGCCGTTCGACGAAAATCCGTAACCCGTCACCTCGGCTATAATCGCGGCACCGCGCCTTACGGCCGACTCCATACTCTCGAGTATCACCGTCGCACCGCCGCCGCTCGGCACCAGACCGTCGCGATTGCGGTCGAACGGACGCGAAGCCCTGTGAGGCTCCGATTCGCGCATCGAAAATGCACTCAGAGCATCGAAATTGCCCACCGAATATTTGTTCACCTCCTCGGCTCCGCCGCAAATCACGCACTCCTGCAAACCCTGCTTTATGAGCAGATATCCCAAACCTATCGCGTGAGAACCGCTCGCACAGGCCCCCGAAACCGTGAAGTTGATGCCGCGCAGATTGAAAATCGTGGCCAGATTCATCGTAAGAGTCGAATTCATCGACTGAAAGATGTTGCCCGAACCCACCAGCACCGTATTCTTCTTCTCGCGGATGACATCCACGCCCGTAATAACAGCCTCGGCACTGCTGTCGTTGCCGTAGAGAATACCCACTTCGTTGCGGGCCAGAAAATCGGCATCGATGCCCGCCTGCTCCATAGCCTCGACGGTCGCCGCATAGGCATAATGACCGTGTTCCGAAAGGCACAGACGCTGACGACGGTCGAGACGACCCTTCAAATCGGGCTTCTCGACAATGCCCGACAAGGCCGAACGGTAGCCCATCTCCCTGCGTTCGGGAACCACCCCTATGCCGGAACGGCCCTCATAGAGAGATTTGCAAACCTCCTCCTTGTTCCTGCCTATGCAGGAGTATATTCCCATTCCCGTTATTACAACACGTCTGTCCATAATCAAGTATAAATACCTCCGTTTACCGATATAACCTCGCCGGTGATGTAGGCCGCATCGTCCGAAACCAAAAAGGCAACAGCTCCCGCAACCTCCTCCGGCTCGCCGAAACGACCCGCAGGTATCAGCTTCTTAAGCTCGGCTTCGTTCAAATCGCCCGTCATGTCGGTGCGGATGAACCCCGGAGCCACCGCATTCACCGTCACATTCTTCTTCGCAACCTCCTGAGCCAATGCCTTCGTGGCCGCTATGACTCCGCCCTTCGCCGCCGAATAGTTGGTCTGACCCGGCATACCCTTGATGCCCGACAGCGATACGATATTCACGATTCGCCCGTACTTGCCCACCAGCATATTCTTCAGCAGCGGCTGCGTCACGTTGTAGAACCCGTCCAGCGAAACCGAAAGCACCTTGCGCCACTCATCCTCGGGCATCCACATCAAAAGGTCGTCCTTGCGGATTCCGGCATTGTTCACCAAAACCGAAATATACTCGCCCTCATGACGCTCCTGCCATCCGTTCAGAGCGCTCTGCACCGCACCGTTGTCGGCAACGTCGAACTGCAACAACTCTCCCTCGCCGCCCGCTTCGCATATCATGCCCAGCGTCCGTTCGGCCTCGGCGCGATTCGAAACATAGTTCACAATAACCGCATAACCCGAAGCGGCAAGACGCAACGCCACAGCCCGTCCTATTCCGCGACTGGCTCCGGTCACAAGCGCATATCTCTTTCGTTCCATCATCGGTTCTCTCCTTTCAGCATCGCCCCGATGCGTTCAATCTCTTCATATTTGGGGCGGTCCTCCACAAATGCCGGCACCTCAGCCCGCACCGCATCGTAAACCCCGCGCGTAACTGGCGACAATCGTCCGGCAGCCCCCAGACAGTCCACCGCCTGAACCAACGCCATCATGTGAATCGACATCACCTGATAACCGTTCTCTATCACGTGGCGACATATCAACGCCGAATTGGTGCCCATGCTCACGATATCCTGATTGTCGTTGTTGTTGGGTATCGAATGCACATACATCGGATTCGACAGCGTCTGACTCTCGGCCGTGGTCGAGGTGGCCGTGAACTGCGAAGCCTGCAATCCGTAATTGAGACCCGGAACCCCCATATTCACGAACGGAGGCAGAATGCCGTTTATGCGGTCGTGGAACAGATAGTTCATCTGACGTTCGGCCAGCATGGTCATCTTCGTCACCGCAATCTTCAACTTGTCCATCTCGAACGACACATAGTCGCCGTGGAAATTGCCGCCGTGAAGCACCGTTCCCGACTGCGGGTCCACCACCGGATTGTCATCCACCGAATTAAGCTCGTCGAGCAACACCTTTTCGGCATTCTCCAGCTCGTCGAGTACCGGTCCCAGAATCTGAGGTATGCACCGCAGCGAATAGTAGGGCTGAACCTTGTGTTCGAACACCTCCTCCTCGCTCCGGCGGCTGTAAAGCTCCCTCTCGCGGCTGCGGAGCGAACGGCTTCCTTCGGCCGCCTCCCGCATCATGGCCGCAACCCTGCGCTGACCCGCATGAAGCTTCAATCCGTTCAGAACCTCCGACATGAAGTCGTCATACGACGAGGCTATCTCGTTCATGACCACCGAAGCCTTCACCGCATGACCGAACAGACGTTTCGCCAACACCAGATTCACAAGACCTATTCCCGTCATGACAGCCGTGCCGTTCGTAACCGCCAGACCCTCGCGAAGATGCATCCCCAACGGACGCAAACCCTCCTCCGCCATAACCTCGGCCGTCGCACGACGCACGCCTCCGTGAAACACCTCGCCCTCGCCTATCAAGGCCAAAGCCAGATGCGCAAGCTGCACGAGGTCGCCGCTCGCTCCCACGCTGCCGTGTTCGGGTATGACGGGGCAGATATCTCTGTTCAGGAACTCGACCAGCAGGTCGCAAACCTCCGCATGGACTCCCGAATGAGCCTGCATGAAAGTCATAAGACGGGCCAGCATCGCCGCACGAACGCAAATCCCGGGCAAAGGCCGTCCCGCTCCCGTCGAATGACTGCGTATAATGTTGTACTGCAGCTCCTCGAGACGACTGTCGTCGATACGCCACTGCGCCATAGGTCCGAAACCGGTATTGATTCCGTATATCACCTTGTCGCGGGCAAAAGCCTTCAGAAATTCGTGACACTCCGACACCGCCTTGCGGCTCTCCCCGCACAGCGAGA
>JAFLRS010000039.1 GCA_022511355.1 Alistipes sp. | reverse complement strand
CACGATATTTAAGTTAGGGCAAACGTCTCCAAATTTGAGTTTCCGACAATCTGCCAGACGGTGCGGCGCTCGGTTCTTTTGCACCGTCCATTTTCTTAATATTCAAGACCTCTGAATGTGTCTCCAAAAAACGGCTGCATTGTGTAAATCGAATAAATTATCTATTTCCATATTCAAAAACATTTATTTTACACCTAACTTATAAGCCTTCATCCTAATATTATACAAGTCATCCTCTATTTGACGACGTTGTTGTTCAAGGCTATCTATTTGCATCCTTATAGTTTTTTGTTTCTTTTTATTAATTGGTATGGGCCACGACATAGATTGGGACATAGATTGTTGCAAAGATTCATGCAAAGATTGTTGTTCTTGGATGACAGCATAATAATCTGCTGTGATTCGGGCCATTTCGAGTCTAACATTTTCCTTCTCTTCTGCATCTTCTTTAATTATAGAAATAATAGCGTCAGCTTCTTCTTTTGTGTAACAACTTTTGCCGTCAGGAAATATCTCATCATATCGTCGTCCGCGTTGATAAAAATCATATTCTGAATTATAAAATATATAATCATTCTTTTTTCCGTTGAATATATCTATAATCATATTATATAATTCTCGTATTGATATAAGTCCCGACGGGTATACAAATACGTGATCGATGTCAGAGACATATTCGTCACCCAATAATTCAGCCATCGATAATGATACATATTCAGCCTCGCCCAATGAAATATCGAATGCTATACCATTCTCTGTCTCTAAATGATATATTGCAGGGAAGAAATACCCGTCTTTAACAAACAGGCCATTGGCATAACCGGTCATTTTTGTTAATTTCTTAAATTGTTCAGGTGTCATGTGCCAAAAGGCATCGACATATGCTTTCTTATCATCTTCTTCTCCATAATAAAATCTCATATCGAATCCCTCTCTGTCAGCATCATAACCACTACCGAGAATAGACCGGGATAGCTCCATATCTAACATCTTATTGAAATGCCGTAAACATAGGCTGTCGAAGATATGCGGACCTTTTTCCGATAATCTTTTTTTGTGCGCATCGGTTTTTTCAAACTCTCCTTTTTTAGCCCACTTGATATAATCTTTCTTTACTCGCTGCTTTACTCCTGCTATGCCGATAGATGGTTTCTTTCGTTCCGCTTCCCTATACTCATCTTCGGCGGTTTTTGTTTTATCGAGTTCAAGTCGTTTCTGTTTATACCATTGACCAATCTGTTTCCATTCCTGTAAAACAATACCGGTGTATACATCACTATAATCTGATGAATATGTAAGTGCATCAGCCTCTGTCTCAAAAGTTTCAGCTATACCACAGTAAGCGAATAACAAATTTTCGGAGTTATATAGTTCTTGAAATTTGTCACCATCTGCCGACTTAAGTACAGAAACGAGCAAGAGAGAGAACTGAGCTTTGTCCTGAACAGTCATTGTGTTCATTATTTTTTCAAGAGCTTCGGCGCACAATTTCTCTCGTTTCTGCTCATATGGTGTCATCTCTGTATTTTGCGGGAACAAAGGTTTCGCATTAAGAAGCAACGCTCCAAAAAGGACAGTAATAATAGTCTTTCTCATAATTACTTTTTCCATAGTTTATTCGACTTTTTATTGTGTGGAGTTGCAGTGACGTTTTGCTGTTTGAAATGGCGGTTGAGATACCATCTTGCTATCCAAACATGGAGGGTACGGTAATTTGATTGTTGCAGGATTGCAGCATACTCTAACGGGAAACAATCCTTTACAACTTTAATAAAATCGGCAGATGAGAAAACCGATGGTAATGAATCCTTGATTCTGTCTAATTTGGAATCAATAATTCTTTCAAAAGAAGAGTTTGACATTGTGCTTTTTTTTCTGCCACTCGGCTCCTGTATGGCGGTTAATAAAAACGGAAAGTGTGGAACCGTCCGTTTATCCGAAATAGAGGTTCTGGAATACCCAAGCCGAAAATAAACAGATACAAGACCCACACCTGCAAGGTATGCACAAGAAATGCATACCAAAACAGATGACGAGTGCTGTCGTATCCCTCGGCTTGTTGAATTTTCCAGATTCCTATTTCGAGGTAAAGCGAAACACTTTCACCAAATTATGTATGCCGCATCGTGCGACTCTACAAAGATAAAGAATAAAAGTTATTTCGACAACACTCTGCGGGTCTTGTCGTATAATTTTAGCATTTTTTCAGCAATCTTATTGAAGAAAACAGACTGCCCGCAGATGCAACAGACCCGTTGGTTGAATATATTTTTTTGTTATTCAGCAACTTCATACTTTTGCCCTCGCAGATAACATAAAAATATACCGAGATGAAAAACACACTTTTCACAAATGCAGCAGCCGCGGCATTGACAATCCTGACATTGTCATGCTGCAACAAAAAAGAGGAGTCGCCGAAAACCGCAGAGGCCCCGACCATCGAGTGGGCCGCCAATCCCGATTTTGCCGTAATGGAGATATCCGACCAAATGGATATCGACATCCGCATTCGGGCCGAAGCCGGCATCCGCGATTTCGTCGTCGATGTAGACTCGCACGCTATTTCGCCCGCAATATCGCTGTTCACCACAGACGGCACTTCGCGCATGGATCTTATCAACGACTCGAAACTCATCGCGATGTTGGCGGCATTCAACATCGGACTGCCCGCAGGAGAGCAGCTCCAAAACAAAACCGACGTTCTGTTCACTCTGTCATCGCTCGTCCCCATGATATCCGACATCTCGGGCGAACGCGACCACGATACGAATCACATTTTCACACTCCGCATGACCGACAATGAGAATCGCACGCTCTCCAAATCGTTGATTTTCCACTATTCCTACATCCAATAGCCGTTCGGCATCATTCCGCAACGGGCAGAATCTCCGCACGGGATTTATCTGCCCGTTTTTTCGTTTGCTTGTTTTTTGCTATCTTTGCGGCCTAATCATTACAGTTATGGCAGGTTCCAACTTTGTAGACTATGTAAAGATATTCGCCCGTTCGGGACACGGAGGCGCAGGCTCGGCGCATTTTCGCCGCGAGAAATTCGTCGCATTCGGAGGCCCCGACGGCGGTGACGGCGGCAAGGGCGGCAGCATAGTTCTGCAGGGCGACAGCCAATACTGGACTCTGATTCACCTCAAATATCAGCGGCATCAGTTCGCCGAGGACGGACAATGCGGCTCGGGGGCACGCTCCTCGGGCAAGGATGCCAAAGATATAGTCATCCCCGTACCGCTCGGAACCGTAGCCAAACAGGTGCTTACCGATGAAAACGGAGAAACCTATACCGAATATGCCGGCGAAGTCACCGAACACGGTCAGCGTCTCGTTTTGCTGAAAGGCGGCCGCGGCGGTCTCGGAAACTGGCACTTCAAGACTCCGACCAATCAGGCTCCGCGGTACGCACAGCCCGGCGAGGATGGCGCAGAAGGCACTTTCATCCTCGAATTGAAGGTCTTGGCCGACGTGGGACTCGTAGGATTCCCCAATGCCGGAAAAAGTACGCTGCTCGCAGCGGTATCGGCCGCAAAACCCAAAATCGCCGATTATGCCTTCACTACACTCGAACCTAATTTGGGCATCGTCGAAGTGCGTGACGGGCATTCATTCGTCATGGCCGATATCCCCGGCATCATCGAAGGTGCGCACGAAGGCCGTGGACTCGGAACCCGTTTCCTGCGTCATATCGAACGTAATTCGGTTCTGCTATTCATGATTCCGGCCGACAGCGACGATATTGCGCGCGATTACGAGGTTCTGCTCGGCGAACTCACCCAGTACAATCCCGAACTGCTCGACAAACAGCGTCTGCTCGCAGTCACCAAATGCGATATGATAGATGAAGAGCTGGAACAACAGCTGCAGCCGTCGTTACCCGAAGGCATTCCTACCCTGTTCATATCCTCGGTGAGCGGTTATCACATAACCGAACTGAAAGATATGTTGTGGCGGGCATTGCACGAATAGCGCAATTCTATTTCCCTATTATGAATATCGTCGGCCGTTTGGCGAAATCGGGCATGGGAACTTTGCCCCACTCGCCCGCCGTGCGCGTAACCGTGAATTGCGACGGAGAGGTCAAATCCGTGGCTACGGTAATGCGCGTGGAGGCATGACAGCTTCGAAGAATGGTCTCGAAGAGTTTGACATTGCGATAAGGAGCCTCGATGAATACCTGAGATTGATTTTCGGACAAAGCACGGGCTTCGAAACGTTTTATGGCACGCGTGCGGTCGGGTTCCTTCACCGGCAGATAACCGTTAAATGCGAACGACTGTCCGTTCTGCCCCGAAGCCATCACCGCAAGTATTATCGACGAAGGCCCTACCAGCGGAACTACCTTTATACCCCGTTTGTGGCACAACTCAACCACCGCCGAACCCGGGTCGGCAACCGCCGGCACTCCCGCTTCGGAAATGACACCGGCAGAACGTCCGGCAAGCAGCGGAGCTATAAGTGATTCTATCTCCGCAGGTGATGTCGTGTGTTCGTTGAGTTCGCGGAATTCGAGCGAGTCGATGGGCCGCGAAATGCCCGTTTTCGACAAAAACCGACGGGCCGAACGTACATTCTCGACTATAAAATAGTCCAGCGAATCGGCAATATCCTTATTTGCGGCAGGCAGAACCTCCGAAATCGCGGTTTCGTCCGATACGGGACACGGTATCAAATAGAGAACTCCGGTCATTACTCCTTTACATATATTCGTTTCACACGAGCCGACACCGATGTGAGTATTTCATAAGGTATCGTGCCCAGCAATTCCGCCATATCCTCGGCCGTATTGCCTTCGGCCGCCGAGAATACGCACACCTCGCTACCCTCCGACACATCGGGAATACCGGTAACGTCGAGCATACAGCTGTCCATACATACCCGTCCCACAATCGGAGCGGGATGTCCGTTCACCAGCATCGACCACACTCCGCAACCCAAATGACGGTCGAGTCCGTCGGCATATCCTATGGGAATGGTGGCTATCAGACTGTCGCGTTCGAGAATCCGGGAACGGCCGTAACCTATACCCTCGCCGGCCTTCTGACTGCGCAGCTGCACTATGCGGGTTTTAAGCGTGGAGACAGGACGCAATGCCGGATTATGCCTCCATCCGAATCCGTACAGACCCAATCCGAGACGGCACATATTGAACTGCGCATACGGGAAACGCTCTATGGCCGCAGAGTTGGCCGCATGACGTATGACATTATAAGGCAAAGCCTTGCATATACGGTCGCTCATCTCGTCGAAAAGCGATATTTGCTTGCGGGTGAATTCATCCTGCGAAGGGTCGTCAGCGCAGCTCAGATGGGTAAATACTGTCGAGACCTCAATCTGTTCGCGATATCGGTACAAAGTCCGTATAAGCTCGTCAATATCATCCTTCACGAATCCGAGCCGGTGCATACCCGTGTCGAGCTTTATGTGAATCGGATAACGTCGTTCGCCGTACCGCTCCACAGCCGCCACAAACGCCTGCAGCGAAGTAAAACTGTAAATTTCAGGTTCGAGACGATTCATGACCATGCGGTCGAAGCTGCCGGCATCGGCATTCAGAACCACCACCGGCATGGCTATACCCTTCTCGCGCAGCGTAATTCCTTCGTCGGCAAAAGCCACGGCCAAATAATGCAAACCCTGATGCTGAAGAATATAGGCTATCTCGGCATCGCCCGCTCCGTAACTGCCCGCCTTGACCATAGCCGTAAGCAGCGTATCGGGATGGAGTTGCGACCGAAAATAGTTGAGATTGTGAATCATGGCATCGAGGTCCACCTCCAGAACGGTGGTATGCACCTTGCGCTCTATGACAGCACTTATATTTTCGAATTTGCTCGCGCGGTTACCCTTGAGCAGCACCGCACGTCCCGCGAAATCCGAAACCCTCATACGGCGAAGAAATTCGTCGGTGGAGGAATAGCATTCGCAAGCGATGCCGTCGAACAAATCCTTGCATACCGATATTCGTTCGCCTATGCAAATCAGTCGTTCGGTTCCGCTGCCGGCAACGAGCTCCGCAACGCGCGAATATAGATGTCTGTCATCCGTTCCGCTCTGAATTATGTCCGACAATACAAGCACGGTTCCGCGACCCGCAGCCACATTGTGCAGATAGTCGAGCGCTATGCCGAGTGAATTGATGTCGGAATTATAGGCATCGTTCACTATCAGCGAATTGTTGATGCCCTCAAGCACCTCCAGCCGCATTGCGACCGCCTGCAATTGCGTTATGTCGGGCTGCGGCCATCCCATTGCCGCGCAAAACGCCTCCACTGTCTGAATGTTGCGGACAGAGGCTTCATCGGCAAACGGAGGAACGGGCATCGCTGCCGCATCGATTTTTTCGGCCGAAAGAGTTGAAATATGAGATACGACAGAGGCATATCCGCTGTGATATATCAGCCGGCCGGCATCGCGGGCGAGAATGAGTTTTTCGGAAATCTTCTCGTCGATCGAAGCGAAATTCTCCTGATGGGCATCGCCTATCGAGGTAAACACTACCATATCCGGACGAATCATGGCACGCAGACGTTCCATTTCGCCGCATTGCGAGATTCCCGCCTCGATGAGTACCACATCTTCATCCCCCTCGGCCATCAGCAGAGAGAGTGCCGCCCCCAACTGCGAATTGTAACTGCGCGGAGAGCGGAACAACTTGATATTCTGCGGCGCGGACTGGGCAATCCACTCCTTGACGACCGTTTTGCCGTTCGAACCGGTAATTCCCACGACAGTTCCTTTCAGCGTCTTGCGGTGATGCTCGGCCAGACGCTGCAATGCCGCAATGGCATTATCTACAACCACTACGCCTCCGTTGCCGGTATGCGGAATCGGACGCTCGGTCATAAATGCACGCACACCGCGCGTAATCATCTGCAATATGTAGTCGTGCGAATCGTGATTGGCTCCTCGCATCGCAACGAACATCGCATCCCGACCGAAAGCGCTGTTGCGGCTGTCGGTTTCCACGGAATGCACCTCGAGGTCGGCACCCGTAAGCGTACCGCCGCAAATCTCGGCTATTTCAGACAATCTGTATCTCATCTCTACATCAATATTCGAATGTAACTATGGTTATACCCGCACCGCCTCGGTCAGGATGCTCATCGCGAACCGAAGAGACCTGCGGGAATGTACGGAGAAAATTGCGAACCTCCTCCTTGAGCGCTCCGGTACCCTTGCCGTGAAGAATAGTCACCGTCTCGACTCCTACCATAAGCGCATCATCCACGAGCGCCTGCACGGCATCCAGACCCTCAGTCACACGCATACCGCGAATATCTATCGAACCGCGGAAATTAAGCCGCCGTTGCGAAATGTCGGTAGACAAGACCGTTCGCGGAGCCGTCGGAGGCTTCAGCTGACGTTTGTACTCGGCATTCGACACGGCCTCCAGCAAAGCTTTGTCCACCGTGGTCAATATCTGACCGAATGCCACCTGAGTACGTTTGCCCTTTACCGACTTCACCTCGCCTATCATATCCTGACCGGCAATGCGGACCTTCGTCCCTTCGACTATCTCGCGCGGTTTCTCCTGCATCGGCTCCGACTGTCCCGCAGAATCGGCAGGCTTGTTCTTCTGACGCTCCGCACGACGCGCCTGCCGGCGCGACAAACGTTCCATTTCGCGCTCGATACGCTCCTCGTCGGCCGCATCTCCGCTCTCCATGCCCGTTCTGAAATCGTCGAACGACTTGCGAACCTCGCGCGTGGCCTCCTTCTCGGCCTGACTCTCGCGTATCGTCTTTATCGTATTCTCAATCCGACGGTTCGCTTCGGCAATCAACTCCCGCGCCTCCTGACGCGCCTTGCCTATAATCTCGTTGCGCTCGCTTTTGATACGCTCCAATTGCGCACGGTATCGCTGCTCCAGTTCATCGACCTTGCGGTCGGTTATGCGTATGCGGTCGCGCTTCTGCTCCCAATAGCGTTTGTCGCGCGCAATCTCGCGCAGCTGCTTTTCGAGGTCGATATGCTCGCTGCCTGCCTTGTCGCTCGCAGTCCGTATTATATCTTCGGGCAATCCCGTCTTGCGGGCAATCTCTATCGCGAACGAACTGCCGGGCTTTCCCGTCTCGAGACGGAAAAGAGGACGTATGTTGCGCACATCGAATGTCATCGCACCGTTCTCGATGCCCTCGGCATTGGCCGCATAATATTTTATATTGGAGTAGTGCGTAGTTACCACACCGTAACATCCGCGCTCCACGAATCGCTCCAGAATAGCTTCGGCAATTGCACCGCCGATAACCGGTTCGGTACCCGAACCGAATTCGTCGATAAGCATCATGGCCCGCGAAGAGGCTCCCGCAAGCATCTGCTTCATATTGTTCAGATGCGAAGAGTATGTCGAAAGGTCGTTATCCATCGACTGCTCGTCGCCTATATCTATATAAAGACTTTCAAAGACGGGAAATTCCGAATTTTCGGAGGCAGTAACCGGAAATCCGCACTGAAACATATATTGCAGCAAACCCGTACTCTTCAGACACACCGATTTGCCGCCTGCATTGGGGCCGGAAATAACGAGAATTCGTTTGTTCTTGTCGAGTTCGAGGTCGAGCGGGACTATCTGTCGGTTCTGTGCGGCCAGTGTCTGGGCCAGCAGCGGATGAAACGCATTGTGCAGAAGCAGACGGCCTTCGTCGGAGATTATTGGTTTTACGGCTCCGTTCTCCGAAGCCCAACGCGCTTTGGCCCGCAGCATATCTATCTCGGCCAGATACTCGTTTGCAGCATCTATCGAATCGGCATCGGGACGCACCGAATCGGTGAATGCCGTGAGAATGCGCACCGTCTCGCGTCTTACGGCATACTCCAACTCCTTAAGCGCGTTGTTAAGTTCGACAATCTCCATCGGTTCGATATATACAGTCTTTCCCGTAGCCGATTCATCGTATACCAAACCTTGCAGTTTGCGTTTGTTGCCCGCAGCGACCGGAATCACCGCACGTCCGTCGCGAATAGATATCAAAGCATCTGCATCGACTACTCCGGCACTCTTGGCCGAATTCAAAATTTGCTGCAAACGCTTCGAAACCTGACCCTCACGCGAACGTATCTCGTGACGCAGACGAGCCAGCTCCGGCGATGCATTGTCCCGCACTTCGCCATGCTCATCGACGATGCGTTCCCCCTCTCTCACTATGTGAGCAAGCGGAGAGAGTCCGCCGCTCAACTTCTGCGTATAGGGATAGGCTGCTGATTCGCGCGACAATATAAATTCGGAAATCCTGCCCGCAGTCCGCAGCGACGAACACAATACCGCCACTTCCGAAGGTTCGAGGAACGCTCCTTCGATGCGAATCTTCGCTATTGCAGTGTCGAGGTCGGCAAAATCCTCACGCGGAAACTCCTGCTCGCCCGACAGCAACCGCCCCACTTCATCGGTCATCGACTGACGACGCACGATTTCGGCAGCCGAATCCGAAAAAGATTCCCCGTCAAGCCGTTCGCGCGAACGACGCATAGTACACAACGCCGCTATCTGCTCACGCAAACGGTCGAATCCGACCTTCGATTCGAAATCGTGGGGGTAAACCATGGTTCGGGAGTATTATTTCTGCTCCGCTTTCGCTGCCGCATGTTCCTTCTCGGCGGCCTTCGAACCGCGGCCGAAAAGCGAGAAGTGAACATATCGCTTCGGATTGGCCTCCAAATCGGCCAGCAGTGACGACAAATTCGCACTCGCCGTCGCAAGATTGTCATACAGCTCCTTGTCGTTCAGAAGCTTCGAAACCGTACCGTCGCCCTCTGCAGCCTCGCCGAGCAGAGCATTGAGTCTCTCAAGCGTAGCCTGCAGCGTGCCCGCCACATCGGCCTCGGCAAACTGACCCGAAATGGTACTCAAGTTGAGCAGCAGGCTGTCCACCTTCTCGTCGTTGCGGCCCAGCGCTTCGGAGAATTTCGAAAGATTGGCGACCAAATCCTGAAGTTCGGTCTTGCGGCCCGTAAGAACATCGTCGAGCGTACCCGTCATCGAATCGAGATGGGTCATCACTCCGTTTATGTTGCGCTGATTGGCCTCGATAAGCGAATTTATGCCGTCAAGCGTAGCCGTAACGCTCGATACCACATCGTTGAGCTTCGCTTTCAAATCCTCGAGCTCGCCTCCGGCCATCGACATCAAATCGCCGCTCTCTACGGTGTTTATCTCGGCCTTGTTGGCCAACGCATCCGCCGATACGCCCAACTCCAGCTCAACCACCTTGCCGCCCAACAATCCGTTGCTGGCTATCTTCGCCTGCGAATCCTCGGGAATGGCATATTTGCGCTGAACGGTCAATGCCAGTTCCACACTCTTGTCGCGACCCGGCTCGAGCGTTATGGCCGAAACCTGACCGACCTTAACTCCGTGAATCATGACCGGAGATGCAATCTGAATTCCGTTGGCCGACTCATAGCGGGCATAATAGGTTCTGTTGCGGCTGAATACATCCAAACCGCTCAAAAAGCGGACTCCCGCCCACGAACAAAGCAGAATCGCAACAGCGAAAATGCCTATCTTAACCTCTTTTTTCATAATCTTATCTGTTTTTTCTGTTTCACCTGATTATTTGCGCGCCACGCGGTCGCCATCCACCTCGATGACAAAAGCGTCGGCGAACTCCGATTTTATCTCCGCCACGGCTCTCTGAGCCTCTTCGCGCGTCGCATAAAAGCCCGTGCAATATTTGTATTTATAACTTCCTTCGCCCGTGTAGCACTTCACCTGACCGCGATGGCTTTTGAATCGCGCGTCATCGGCCGAGAGTGCAGTCGCACTCGCCATAATCTGAATCGAGAATCCGCGTGCGGAGGATTCGGGCTTTGCAGGCTGCGCCGGCTTCGGTTCGTTCTTCCGTGCAGGCTCATCCTTCTGTTTGGGTTTCGTCTCCTCTTTCGGAGCCGGAGCAGGAGCAGGCTTTTCGGGTTCAACCGCCGCAGCATCGGCCTTCTCTTTTTGCAGAGCCTTGTTTATATTGCCCACATACTCGGCCACAGCCTTGTAGATATCTTCGGCAATCTGCGCCTGACCCTTCTCGGAAGTCATGTAATGAAGTTCGTCGGTATTCGACAAAAATCCCACCTCGGTAATCACCGACGGCATATCGATGCCCCACAACACCTGAAACGGACCCCGCTTCACTCCGCGAACCACTCGTCCCGACTTGGCATAATTGCGCTGTATGAGCTCGGCCAGCGCATTCGAATACTCGCCCAGCACGAATTGCAGACGGTTGATGTAGGCACGGGTCGCGGCATCGTTGGAAATCTGCGACAAATCGACAACATCCTCGCTGTGGCGATTCGTCAGCATATTGCGGTTGTAGTTGGCCGCACGGTCCATGTCTTTGTTTCCGTTTCCGCGATTCACGGCAATAAGACTCTCATCCATAGAGAAGATGCACGTTTCGGTACCCACCGCAGTCTTGGTCGCCGAATTGACATGAATCGACAGATACAAATCGCCTTTCGAACGGTGCGCTATATCGGACCGCTCCTTAAGCGTAAGCGCCTTGTCGGTCTTGCGGGTGTAGACCACCTTCACATCGGGCAGACGGTTTTCGATAAGCTCGCCCACCTTCAGCACCAATTGCAGAGTAATGTCCTTTTCGTATGCACGTCCGTTTACGGCACCTGCATCCTTGCCTCCGTGACCGGCATCGAGTACAATAACCTTAACTCCCTGTGCAATATCTGCACGTGCCGTTCCGTTCATTATTACGACTGCCGAAAACATCGACAGCACAAATATCAGCTTTTTCATCGTCAAAGGATGTTTAACAGCAATTTAATTGTATGTTATTGCATTTTTTTAGTTATCTTTGTCGGATGCAAAATCGCGTCCGCACGCGTGCAGAAGCTGATTTTTGCGGTTTTGCCGACTTGTCGGCAAAGGTACTGAAATTTTTTGAATTTTTGAACGCTAAAGGGCTTAAATATGCACTTTTTTCGACAGTAGTCGCGGCGATTGTCATTCCGGCAACCGTATTCGGCTCGTCGTTTCCGCTTCGCAACCGCTTGCAAGACTCGCTGACCGATGTCAGGGAGGCTCTCTCCGCACCCGTCGGCGAACAGGAAGAGCAGACGTCGGCCAACGCCGTTCCCGCAAACCGCATATCGGCTCGCGATGCAAGGCGTGCGCGGACTTCGCAAGCGGCCGAACCTGCCGCCCGAACGGCAACCGAAGAGGTGCACCCCCCCGTTGCCGACTCGCTCGCCATGCCCGCAAAGCCCGACTCCGTCGTCCGCAAAAGCAGTTCATTCCTCGACGACATAATCGAGGGCAAAAACTCCGACTCGCTCGTCTACGACGTCCGCAACAAACTCGTATACATCTACAACGAAGGCGATGTCAATTATCAGGACATGAATCTCAAAGCCGACTTCATGCGTATCAACATGGAGAACAAGGAGATTTACGCATACGGCAAACCCGATTCCGTGGACGGAAAGGCGACGGTAACGCATCCAGTATTCACTCAGGGCGGTACCTCCTACACGATGGATACGATTACCTACAACATCTCATCGCAAAGGGCTAAAATCAAAGGCGTGGCAACGCAGCAGGGCGACGGCTGGCTCATAGGCCGCAATGTGAAGAAGTTCGAGGACAACTCGTTCAACATTCAGGGCGGAGTATACACCACCTGCGACGAAACCGACCATCCGCACTTCTATTTAGCCATGACCAAAGCCAAAGTAATACCCGGCAAAAAGGTCATCACAGGTCCCGCATATCTCGTGATGGAGGATGTGCCCATCTATTTCCTCGGTATTCCCGAAGGATTCTTCCCGCTCAACAACGGCCCCAAATCGGGTCTGCTGATGCCCACGTTCGGCGAAGATTCGAAAGGCTTCTTCCTGCGCGATTTGGGCTACTACTTCGTACTCGGACAACACATGGACCTCGCAATCCGCGGCGGTATCTATACCCTCGGTTCGTGGGAGGCATCGGCATCGTCGCACTACATCAAGCGTTACAAATACACCGGAAGCTTCAATGCCAATTTCGCCAACGTGAAGTACGGCGAAAAGGGCGAACCCGACTACGTGAAACAGAACAACTTCAGATTGCAGTGGACGCACTCGCAAGACCCCAAGGCAAACCCCGGTTCGACTTTCTCGGCCTCGGTGAACTTCGCGACAAGCGGCTACAGCCGTTATTCGGCGACCAATCTCAACGATATTCTCGCCACGCAGACCAACTCGTCGATATCGTTCTCGAAAAACTGGGCGGGAACACCCTTCTCGCTCTCGATGAATATGTCGGTTTCGCAGAACTCGCAAAACTCGACAATAGCAGTCACGCTGCCAAACATCGTATTCAACGTTTCGCGCATCTACCCCTTCAAACGCAAAGAGGTAATCGGCAAGGAGCGTTGGTACGAAAAAATAGCCATGAGCTATTCGGCCAAAATGACCAACTCGGTATCGACCACCGAGAGCGAACTCTTCACCAAAGAGACCATACAGAAGATGCGCAACGGTATCGAACACAATCTGCCGGTATCGGCTTCATTTACGCTCTTCAACTACATAAACGTATCGCCGTCGGCCAACTACACCGAACGGTGGTATTTCAAGAAGGTGGAACGTCAGTGGAATCCCTCGACCAATCAGGTCGATTATCTCGACCCCGAATACGGATTCTACCGACTCTACAACTACAACGTCGGAATATCGGCCAACACCACCATCTACGGAATGTGGCAGTTCAA
>JAFLRS010000038.1 GCA_022511355.1 Alistipes sp. | reverse complement strand
ACCCAAAACGACAGAACCAAAATCTGCTGTGTTACCATTACACCATAGCTCAATCATTTGCTCGTAAGCGGAGGCAAAGATAATGGAAGTTTTGTTAAATGCCAAATTTTTCAAGGCATAAAGGAATTTCTGTTGCGGACAGGACCGGACCGAGCGGAGCTGGATTCAGACCTCTTCGACCTCGCCGATTGTCACGTACCAGATGAAGCCTTTGACCTCGGAGTAGCCCATACTTTGCAGAATCGATTTATACTCTGCTATTTGGCGTGTGTAGGCCGCACGCTTTTCGTGTCCGAACTTGTAATCCACGACGGTAGCCTTTGCTCCTTGTATTATGACGCGGTCGGGTCGTCGTGCCGAGGCGCCTGCGGGCATTATTATGTCGTTTTCGTTGCGCACTTCGGTGTGCGGGCCGCAGTCGAACCATTCGCGAATCAGCGGATTCTCCATGGCTTGAGTTATCATGACGGTGAGTTTTCGGGCTTCGTCGTGCGATATGAGGGCATCGGCCACCATGCGGTTCACGGCTTTGGGGATATCGTCGGTCGATTGAGCCTCGGCGAATGCGCGGTGCATGAGTATTCCGAAGTTGCGCGGTGACAGAGCGGCTTCGGGGTCTTCGTCGAAATATCGCTGCGACGGCAGGGCGAGCCTCATGTCGGCTTTGCGGGTGTTGTAGTTTTCGATTGTGATGTGCCGCGTTGCGGATTGTGTTTTGTGTTCCGTGCAGGGCGGCGCGAAGATTCCGAATCGCATATGCCGGCAGCCGTCGGCATCCTCCCGGAAGTCGGCTCCGAGACGGCCGAGTGCGGCCAGCATAAGTTTTCCGACATTGTCTATGTCGGGGTTTTTGGTCTGTTTGGGTTCGGGGATGAATATGTGCAGCGACTCTACGGGTCGGGTCAGTGCCACGTACAGCAGATTTATGTTGTCGATATGTGCATCCACGGTTTCGAGATAGTAGCCTTCGGCGAAGAGCGAATCGGCCATGCCTTTCGACACCGATACGGGGAAATTGCCTATCGATTGCAGTTGTTTGTCGCCTTGCGGCGTCACCCACAGATAGTTGTCGGAGACGCTTTTGGGGTCGAGTTTCCAGTTGCAGTAGGGTATGATGACCACTTTTTTCTCGAGTCCTTTGGCTTTGTGTACGGTAGTGATTTCGATTGTGGTTTCGCCCTGTTCGACGCTGAGCGACTTGTTGCATTCGGTTTCGTTCCAGCGTTCGAGCCACATTCCTATATCGGCGACCTTGCCGGTGCAGAATCGGGCTATTCGTTCGTGGAGGGCTTGCAGATAGGCGGTATGCTGCGGTTGTTTGTCGAGGCTGAAGTTCATGACTATGCGTTCGAAGGCCTCTTCGGGCGAGAGCATACGAATCGAACGCAGGAATGCGGTCTCTTCATCGGTGAGCGGTGAGTCTATTTCTTGTGCGCCTCCGAATCGGCGGAACAGAGCCTGTTGAATGCGGTCGTCGGGGTTGAGTGCGAGCGCGAGGGCCGCCGTCACGAATTTGGCTACGGGGGCCGAACCTATTATCAGGGCCTCCTGCGTCATTACGTCGAAGCGGTATTTGGGGTTGTCGTTGGCGTGTTTGAATTCGAGCAGTTTTTCGGCTATTTTTATTCCGTTGCCCTTGTCGCGCACCAATATCATTATGTCTTTGGGCTTGAATCCGAGGTCGAGCAGAGCTTGTATGCGTTCGATTACGGGCGGTTCGTCGGAGTAGAGCGATACATCCACGAAACCGTCGTGTTCGGCCCGATGTTTGGGATTCTGTCTGAAATCGGCATAGGCTTTGGCGAGCGAGTCGCGCAGGTCTGCGGCGACTGCGGCGGATATGCGTCCTTCAGCGGCGGCGGTGTCGAGTCGTGCGTTGAGTTGTTCGTTGTCGGCCGATACGACCTCTTCGATGAGGCGGTTGTTGAAATCGACGATTGCGGGCAGACTCCGATAGTTGTCCTGAAGGCTTTCGGTGCGTGTGCTGCCGGAGCCGAGTTCTTCGGCGGCGAGTTTGTTGAGTATTCGTCGGTCGCCGCCGCGCCAGCGGTATATGGCCTGTTTTATGTCGCCGACGAGCAGCACCGAGGGGCGGTCCGACTGAGCCATGGCATTTCGCAGCAGGGGCAGGAAGTTTCGCCACTCTTTGAGCGAGGTGTCCTGAAATTCGTCTATCATGAATCGGTCGAATCGGGTTCCGATTTTCTCGTAGATGAACGGAGTGTCGCTGTCGGTGATGAATTGCGAGAGCAGATATTTGGTTTCGGAGAGGAGCATTGTTCTCTCTTCGCGGCACACCTCCGAAGTTGCGTCGTAGAGGTCGGCGAGGAGGGCGAAGCTGCGGAAGTTTTTGCGTATTGCGGCGGCCGTGTTCCAGAGGCGGGACGATTTGGCCCGTATGGCGAGAATCTGCACGAGCAGATGCCTGAGTTCGGATACGACGGCTTCGGCTGCGGGAGCGCGTTTGCCTTTTTTGAACCAGTTGTCGTCCGATTCGGCGCATTTGAGTACGGTGGCATTCGGTTCCCATTCGGGTTCTTCAGCGAACTCATGAAAGTATTTGGAGCAGCTGCGGCTGAAATCGGAGTGTTCCGCGCCGGCGTTCTGCATGATTTCGAGTGCCTGACGGGCCAGTTTGCCCACCTCCTGACGGCTTGCTTCGGCGCGATGCACGAAGGCGTCCACGGTGCGTTTGAGTTCCTCTTTGGCCGATGCTTTGCCGAGCGACTCTTTGTTCTGCTCTTTGAATATTTCGCGTCCTATTTTGAGCAGTTCCCGCCGCACGTCCCACGAGCGGTCGTTGTCGAGCTGTTCCTGACAGAAATCTTCGAGCCAGCGTGCGAGTGCGGGGTCGCTGTCGATGTTTTTTATGAGTATTTCGGCACTTTTGCCGAGCAGTGTGTCGGCGTCGAGTTCGAGCGAGTAGTCGAGTTCGAGTCCGAGTTCGCGGATGAAGGCCCGCAGTACGCGCTGAAAGAAGGTGTCGATGGTGAGAATCGTGAATCGCGAATAGTCGTGCAGAATCAGAGTCTGGGCTCTTTTGGCTCGGCGGCGCACGTCGGCTTCGTCGGTTGCGAGGTCGCGGCACAGCTGTTCGAGATAGTCGCATTTCCGGTTGTCGGCCAGACGGTGCAGTTGTCCTATGATTCGCGATTTCATCTCTTCGGTGGCCTTATTGGTAAAGGTCACGGCTATGATGTTGCGATAGGCTGCGGGATTTTCCACTACATCGCGTACATATTTGTAGGCGAGGCGGTAGGTTTTCCCCGAACCCGCACTTGCGCTGAGTATCTCGGCTCTCGGATTATCGGTATTCACTGTCAAGGTGTCGGTTATTACGGCTCAAAGATATAAAAAACGCGCGAAAATTGGAAATATCGGAAAAAAAGCGTACCTTGCTCTGCCAAACGGGCAAACTGAAATTTATGAAAAGATATATATATGGCATAGTGTCGTTGCTGCTGTTTGTGCTGCCGGCGGCGGCATTCGGTCAGCAGACCGGAACGGCAGACGGATCCTCTTCCGCCGTCAATCGTGCGGCTACGGTGGTACACACTCCGCGTTCGGAGTGGTTGGGCGGTTTTTCCGGCATCAGTATCAACGGCCGTCTTCATGTGCATCTTGTAAAGAATGCCGTCGATGAGGGTCCGCGCATAACCTATGATACGAAGGGTGAAGCGAGCAAATTCAAGGCTTCGGTAGACCGCAGCGGCATACTGAAGGTCGAGGAGCCTGCCGATGCCAAACGCACGACCGTCACCGAGGTGACCATCTGGTGCAACGACATTTCGTCGTTGAGCGTAAACGGAGCCGACCTCACGTTCGAGAGACCCGTTTCGGGCAGGATGTTCGACCTCGAGGTGTCGGGTGGAGCCAACGTTACGGCCCGTCTCGAGGTGTCGGACCTTGCCGTGTCGGCTACCGGCCGCAGCAGTATCGTTATCGACGGTTCGGCGAAATATATGACTCTCGACATCTCGACCGCCAAATTCGACGGCACCGATTTTCATACCGTCTCGTCGGTGGTGGATGCTTCGCATTCGGCCGAGGTCCGCATTGCGGTTTCGGAGCGTCTGCAGGGCACGACCTCCACATCGGCGACCATCTTCTACAAAGGCGAACCCGAACTGGTACGCTTCCGAACCACGATGTTCGGCGGCGACATAACCCCTTTGCCGTAAAATCGGCGACCCGTTATGCAGGGATTTCTGAGTGAGGTCGCACGCACGCTTTATGAGCGGTACGGCGAGGATGTTTCGTCGCTGCATCTGCTGTTTCCGTCCCGCCGTGCGCACCTTTTCTTTACCGATGCTCTTTCGTCGCTCTCCGACCGCCCGCTGTGGCAGCCGCGCCGAACCACGATAGACGACCTTATGAGCGAGATTTCGGGTCTTGTCACGGGCGACCGCATACGCCTGATAGCCGAACTCTACAAAGTCTACTCCAAGTATCACGAAGAGCCGTTCGACCGCTTCTACTTCTGGGGCGACATGATGCTCACGGACTTCGATACCATCGACAAGTATCTTATCGATGCCGACGATTTGTTCTCCAACATTCGCGATTTGAAGGAGTTGGAGTCCGACCTCTCGTACCTTACCCCCGAGCAGCGGAGTATCGTCGAGGGTTTTTGGCGGAACTTTTCCGACGGCGGCGACAATTCGGCACTCAAACACAATTTCATGGCGTTGTGGCGCACTTTGCCGGCCATATACCGCGAATACCGCGAGCGGCTTTTGTCCGAGGGCATAGCCTATACGGGCATGGTGCATCGCACGGCCGCCGAACGCATAAAGGAGGGGACGGCATCGCTGCCTTCGCGTCATTATGTGATTGCGGGATTCAATGCGCTTTCGGCGTGCGAGAAGCGTCTGTTCGACTATTTGAAGAACAGCTTCGATGTGGAGTTCTTCTGGGACTGCGACGACTATTACACCGAGAATGCCGAGCAGGAGGCCGGTCTGTTCGTTCGCGAGAACCGCAGCCGTTATCCTGCTGCGGAGGGAGTGTCGCACGACAATTTCCGCAATATCGCCCGGATTACGGCGGCGTCGGCGGTTTCAAACGTGCTGCAATGCAAATATGCGGCGCGGGTATTGTCGGAGCTTGCCGAAACGGCTCCTTTGGACAAGGATACGGCGATAGTGCTTACGGATGAGAATTTGCTCGAGCCGCTTATGTATTCGCTTCCGGAGGGAGTCGATAAGGTGAATGTCACGATGGGTTACCCGCTGATGCTGACTCCGGCCTGCTCGTTTGTGGAGCGTCTGCTCGATTTGCAGAGCCACAGCCGCATGAAGGGCGGCGAAGCTCACTTCTATCACGCCGATGTGACCGGTTTGCTGCAACATCCCTATATCGCCGACAATGCCGAGGCGGCGCGACTGCTTGCCGAGATAAAGCGCAACCGTCATATTACCGTTGCGGAGTCGGTATTCGGCGGTGACGGACTGATGTCTGTCATTTTCCGTCGTGCGGGCACGTCGCAGGAGCTTTCGGAGTATCTGTCCGATGCGGTTTCGGCGGTGGCGGCTGCTCCGTGCGAAGATGGCGATTCGGCCCGCCGCACCGAGTTTTTGGCCGTCCTGGCCGAGAATATCGCCAAGTTGAAGAATTCGGTGGAGGGTTGCGGCATCGAGGTGGGAATGACCGTCTATGTGTCGCTTTTGCGCCGACATCTGCGCACGGTGCGCATTCCGTTCGAGGGGGAGCCTTTGCAGGGGGTGCAGATTATGGGTATTCTCGAGACGCGAAATCTCGATTTCCGCAATGTGATAATGCTCTCGATGGACGACAACAACTTCCCTGGCAGCCGCATTTTGCAATCGTCGTTCATTCCGCCCAATCTGCGTTTTGCCTACGGAATGCCTACGGCCGAGCATCACGAAGGGGTGTATGCCTACTATTTCTACCGTTTGATACAGCGTTGCGAGAATCTCTATATGGTCTATTGTTCGCATGCCGACGACAAGAGTACCGGCGAACCGAGCCGTTATATCCGTCAGTTGGAGTACGAATCGGGCAAAGAGGTTGTGCGGGTCGAGGCTGGCGTCGATGTCAATCTTTTCGAGAACGAGGCGGTGGAGATACCGAAGACTGGGCGTGCGGCCGAGGTTCTGAAGGGATATTTGCGTTCGGAGAATCCGCTCACGCTGTCGCCTACGGCATTTTCGCGATATATCGAGTGTCCGCTGAAGTTTTGGTTCCGCCATATTGCGCGGATAGCTCCCGAGGATGAGATATCCGACACGGTGGACAACCGCATATTCGGAAACATATTTCACAAGGCGGCCCAGAATATCTATTCGCGCATAACGGGGCGTTACTGTGCGGGTGCGGAGTTGCGCCGTGCGATAGAGGATGCCGATGCCGAGGTGGTGAAGGCCATCAACAGCGAATATCTGCATGACGAATCTGCCGACCCTGCCGAATACGAGGGCGACATATCTCTTATACGTACTCTGCTTGCCGGATGCCTGCGCAATGTTCTGGAGTACGACGCCGCACATGACGATTTCGCGGTGATGGCGCTCGAGAGCGAGGTGTCGTGCGAATTTAGTTTTGAGAATGCCTGCGGCGGCGAATCGCGGGTATGTTTCAAGGGCGATTCCGACCGTATAGACCGGCTGGCCGACGGTACGGTTCGAATCATCGACTACAAGACGGGCCGTCGCGAACTGGAGTTCCGGAATATCGAATCTCTGCTCGCCGGCACTGCGGGACACTATAACGTGAACGCCATCAAGACGATAATGTATGCCATGATGATGTATCGTTCGCGCGGAACCGATGTGCTGCCTGCGCTCTATTACGTGCGTTCCATGAACGATGCCGGCTACTCTCCGCTTCTGTACCGTCGCGATGCAGATGCAGCGGGCGAACGCTATTCGGTGTACGGTGAGGAGTTCGAACGCGAAATTGCGTTGCTGCTTGCGGAGTTGTTCGACTTCTCGGTGCCGTTCCGCGGCTGCGCCGATGCCAAAACCTGCACCTTCTGCGATTACCGTGCGGTCTGCAACCGGTAACTATCTGCGCAAATACTCTTTTATGTTCTCTGCGATGCAGGCTATAAGACGGTCTATGGCTTCGACCGTGGACCATGCGTTGTGCGGCGAGGCCAGCAGACGGCGATGCTCTTTCAGATGCATCAGCGGCGATGAGGGGTCGAGAGGTTCGCTCGTGAATACGTCTAATGCCGCTCCGCGAATCGTTCCGTTGTCGAGAGCTTCGGCGAGAGCCGTTTCATCGACTATGCCTCCGCGTGCCACATTTATGATTACGGCCGTCGGCTTCATTTTTCGTAGACGGCCGGCATCTATCAGATTTCGGGTTTTGTCGTTGAGCGGACAGTGTACCGATACCACGTCGGCCCATTCGAGCAGTTCGTCGAGCGTCGCTGCGGGATACTCTTCGGGACGTGTTACGCCCGAGGAGGAGCAGTAACGCACGCTGCATCCGAAGGCCGTTGCCAGACGTGCCACTTCGCGACCTATGTTCCCGAGCCCTATGATTCCCCAGTTTTTGCCTCGAATTTGGGCTGTCGGACGGTCGAAGTTGAACATACGTCCCGATGCGTACCACTCTCCGCTTTTGAACAGACCGTCATAGTAGACGACTTCGCGCAGCAGAGCCAGAGCCGAACATATTGTCGTCTCGGCAACCGAATATGTCGAGTAGCCCACGGCATTGCGTACCTCTATTCCGCGCTCTGCGGCGGCATCGAGATCGACGTTGTTCATGCCTGTGGCGGCTATGCATATAAGTTTCAGAGCCGGCAGTGCGTCCATGATTTCGGCGGTAAACCGCACCTTGTTCGTAATGACGATTTCGGCATCGTGACAGCGTTCCACGACCTCTGGCGGTGTGGTGAATTCATACTCCGTGTATCGGTCGCACAGAGCGGCGATTGCGGAGGTGTCGCGTCCGCAAATCGAATAGTGGTCCAAAAATACGGCTTTCATATCTTACAGATTCAAAGTTCGTTAAGTAAATCGCGTATGACTACCGATGCGCAGCCTATTCCGAATACGGCCGGCATATAGGAGATGGTGCCTGCGTTGGATTTTTTGTTGCGCTCTTCGCATTCGATGATGGCTCCTTCGCGTGCCGGTTCGGCCGAGAATACGGCGCGGAAACCTTTGCGTACTCCGGCTTTGTGGAGTCGTTTGCGCAGCATATGTGCGAGAGGGCAGTGATGCGTTTTCGAGATGTCGGCTATTTCGACTTTCGTCGGGTCGGTTTTGGCACCGGCGCCCATCGAACTTACTATGGGTATTTTGCGTTCGAGGCAGGCCAGAATCAGTGCCAGCTTCGGCGACAGCGTGTCGATGGCATCCACCACGTAGTCGAATCTCTGCGAATCGAGAAGTTTGTAGGTTTCGTCGTCCTTTATATACTTTTCGACCGCGGTGATGTCGAGTTCGGGATTTATGTCGCGCAGCCGTTCTGCGACGAGTGCGGTTTTTGATTTCCCGACGGTTGAGTGGAGGGCTATGAGCTGACGGTTTATGTTGCTTTCTGATACCGTATCGGCATCGGCTACGGTCATGTGTCCCACGCCGGCGCGGGCTATCATTTCGGCTGCATAGGCACCTACGCCTCCCACGCCTACCACGAGTACGCGTGCATTGCGCAGAATTTCGCATTTCTCGCTGCCTAAAAGCAGCTGCGTTCGTTCGAGCCAGTTACTGTTCATCGCTTTGGAATATGCGTTTGTAATTTTCGTATGTTGAGGCTTGCAGTTCCGCGACGCTTACGCCTTTGACTTCGGCGGCGCGGGCATATACCTCTTCGATTGTGATTTGAGAATCGTCGGTCTCGAGAAAGAGATTTTGCAAGGGGGTCATCTTCATGGCTTCGAGCGTTTTGGGCGAGCGGAACGCCGATTCTCCGAACGAGATGCAACAGCCTTTGGCTATGGCGCGTGCTGCCTGCTGCGGAGAGCCTATGAAGCCGTGAAATATGACTGCGCGGAGATGGTAGTCGTTCAGAATCTTCATTGTCGGCTCGAATGCGCGCACGCAGTGCAGAATTACGGGTTTGCGGAGTTCTGCGGCCTTTGCGAGCTGCTCGCGGAACACTTTTTCTTGCAGTTCGTGCGGAACGGAGCAGGCGAAATCGAGACCGGTTTCGCCTACAGCCTGTGCATCGTCGGACAGTGTGCCGTCAGGTTCGGAATGCGTATCGGCGGCATACCATGGGTGTATTCCCGCGGCTGACGGTTCGATGTGCCGTCCGGTGGGACGATGAGTGTGAATGTTCACGAAGTGCATTGTCTCTCTCTTTGAGAGTGCAAATTTACGATTTTTAATTTTATGTGGAAAAAACGGATTAAACTTGCTGGATATGCAAAACAAAATTCGTATATTTGCAGGTCATTGTAAAAATGACTTTTTGTGTAGACGGACAAACAAACACAGTATAACAAAAATTTACAAAAGATGTCGAAAATCATTAAACTACGTAAGGGTTTAGACGTAAAACTTCGCGGTGAGGCTGCGAAGCTGACGGTTCAGATGCCGTTGGCTTCGGAGTATGCCGTGTCGCCGCTGGATTTCGCGGGCGTTACTCCCAAGCTGTTGGTTAAGGCAGGCGACAAGGTGAAGGCCGGAACTCCGTTGTTCTTCAACAAGTACGACGAGAGGATTCTCTTTACGTCGCCCGTCAGCGGAACCGTTTCGGCGGTGAACCGCGGTGAGAAGCGTCTCGTACTCAACGTGACGGTCGCAGCCGATGCCAAGCAGAGCTATGAGGAGTTCGACGTACCCGAACCCGCAGCCGCGAGCCGTGAGGAGATTGTCGCCCTGCTGCTCAAATCGGGCCTCTGGCCGATGATTATTCAGCGTCCCTACGGAATCATTGCCAATCCGTCGGATACGCCCAAGGCCATCTTCGTGTCGGCGTTCGACAGCGCACCGCTGGCTCCCGACTACAACTATGTACTCGCCTCGGAGAAGAAGAACGTGCAGACCGGTCTTACCGTACTCAGCCGACTCACCGACGGCAAAGTACACCTTTCGATGCGTGCAGGCGTCGAGAGCGATTCGGCCATTTACAAGGATGTGGAAACCCATCTCTTTGCAGGAAAACACCCCGTCGGCAATGTCGGCGTGCAGATTAACCGCATCGACCCCGTGAACAAGGGCGAGCGTGTATGGACGGTGAATATCCAGTCGGTGGCGATTATCGGCCGCTTCTTCAACGAGGGCAAGGTCGATATGTCGAAGACGGTTGCGGTGGCAGGTTCCGAGGTTATGCGTCCGCAGTACTGCCGCATAATCAACGGCGCTCCCGTGGCCTCCATCCTCAAGGACAATGTTCAGCCTCAGGGCGAGGGTCAGACGGTCCGAATCATTTCGGGCAACGTGCTGTCGGGCGTGAAGAGCGCTCACGACGGCTTTATCAACTTCTACGCCGATATGCTCAGCGTAATCCCCGAAGGCAATCATCACGAGCTGCTGGGCTGGATTATGCCGCGTTTCAACAAACTGTCGGTTTCGAAGACCTATTTCTCGTGGCTCTTCCCCAAGAAGGTCTACAATCTGGACACCAACCTCAATGGAGGCGAGCGTCCGTTCGTGGTTACGGGTCTCTACGAGAAGTATCTGCCTATGGATATCTATCCCACATATCTGCTTAAGGCTATTTTGGCCGAGGATATCGACAAGATGGAGAATCTGGGCATCTACGAGGTAATCGAAGAGGATATCGCTCTGTGCGAATTTGTCGATCCGTCGAAGATCGAGATGCAGAGCATTCTTCGCAAGGGTATTAACTTAATGATTAAGGAGGGCGAATAATGAGCGGATTACGCAATATGGTCGATAAGATGAAGCCGACATTCTCGAAGGGAGGCAAACTCTCTTTCCTCGGCTCGACCTTCGAAGCTTTTGAAACATTCCTGTTCGTTCCCGACACCACGACATCCAAGGGCTCTCATATTCGCGACTGCAACGATATGAAGCGCGTGATGATTACGGTTGTAATCGCGCTTCTGCCGGCGCTTTGCTTCGGTCTCTACAATACGGGATTGCAGCACTACGCGATGTTGGGCGAGGAGTCGTCGTTCTGGGGCAATCTGTGGTTCGGACTTCTGAAGACGCTGCCTATCATCGTTGCATCTTATGTGACGGGTCTGGCAATCGAATTCGGATTCGCACAGGCGCGCGGACACGAGGTCAATGAAGGATTTCTTGTTACGGGCCTTCTGATTCCGATGATTATGCCGGTCGATATTCCGGTGTGGATGGTGGTTCTGGCAACGGCATTCGCGGTGGTAATCGGCAAGGAGGTGTTCGGCGGTACGGGCATGAACGTATGGAATCCCGCGCTTGTGGCGCGTGTATTCGTGTTCTTCGCCTATACGCCCTCGATTTCGGGTGAAACCGTATGGGTGGCAGGAGCCGACAAGGTGGACGGATTCTCGGGTGCTACGGCGCTGGCTCAGCTGGCCGACAGCGGTGCGATGAGCTATTCGAATCTCGATGCATTTTTGGGCTTCATGCCGGGATGTATCGGCGAGACCTCGACTCTGGCCATTCTGATAGGAGCCGCGATTCTGCTCTTTACGGGTGTGGCTTCGTGGCGCACGATGCTGAGCGTATTTGCGGGCGGACTTCTGATGGGGCTGGTCTTCAATCTGATAGGCGCTACGCCTTATATGCAGATTCCTGCATGGCAGCATCTGATTGTGGGCGGTTTCGCATTCGGAGCGGTGTTTATGGCTACCGACCCCGTTACCTCGGCGCAGACCGAGACGGGCAAGTACATTTACGGTCTGCTTACGGGTGCGGTTGCCGTGCTGATTCGCGTTGTGAATCCCGCATATCCCGAAGGCATGATGCTCTCGATTCTGTTTATGAATGCGCTGGCTCCGCTTATCGACTACTGTGTTGTCGAGGCGAACATCCGCCGCAGAAAAAATCGTGTCAAACTGGCTAAATAAGGAGGAAGTATGGCAACAAACAAATTCAAAAACGGAAACCTCTATATAATTATCTACTCGGTAGTGATGGTAGTGGTGGTTGCGGTGCTGCTGTCGGTGACGGCGATGTCGCTGCAATCTCGTCAGAATGCCAATGTTCTGAATGAAAAGAAGAATGCGATACTTCAGTCGCTGGGCAAGTTCGAGAACGGCGTTGCGACCGAGGACTACGACACCTTTGTCGATGCCTTCGCGGTCGATGCCGACGGAAATGTCATCGAGGGTATAGGCCCCGATGCGGTAATCGATATGCTGTTCGATCTGAAGGGTGCGATAGAGAACAAAACCTATCCCGTGTTCAAGTCGGCCGACGGCCGATTCGTATTCCCTGTTACGGGCAACGGACTGTGGGATGTTATTTGGGGCTATGTGGCTTTGGAGGCCGATCTCAACACCATTTCGGGTATAGCGCTCGACCATAAGGGCGAGACTCCGGGTTTGGGAGCCGAAATCGCTACGCCCAAGCATCAGGCTCTTTACAAGGGCAAGAAGATATTCGAAGGCACGGAGTTCGTGTCGGTTACGCTGGTAAAGGGCGGAGCGAAGCCTTCGAGTCCTTCGTTCGTTCACGAGGTGGATGCCATTACCGGCGGCACCAAGACTTCGGACGGCGTAACGGCCATGCTCAAGGATTGCCTGAAGAACTATCTGCCCTATATCGTGGCCGAGACTTCGATTCCCGAACCCGCGGAGGAGGAGTCGGAGAGCGAAGAGTTGTCTAACGAATAAAATTTGCAGGTGACTATGAGTAATGTTAAGAATTTGAAATATCTGACAGGTCCGCTGAGTGCGAACAATCCGGTAATCGTGCAGATTCTGGGTATCTGTTCGGCTCTGGCCGTGACCGTGAAGCTCAAGCCGGCCATCGTTATGGGATTGTCGGTGATGGTGGTTACGGCATTTGCCAATCTGGTGATGTCGCTGCTGCGCAAGAGCGTGCCGATGCGAATCCGCATCATCGTTCAGCTGGTGGTTATCGCCACGCTTGTTATTTTGGTGGACCAGTTCCTGAAGGCTTATGTTTACGACGTGTCGAAGCAGTTGTCGGTATACGTGGGTCTGATTATTACGAACTGTATCATTATGGGTCGTGTAGAGGCTTTTGCGTTGGGCAACAAGCCGTGGGCGTCGTTCCTCGACGGAATCGGCAACGGTCTCGGATACGGTTCGATATTGGTTGCAGTGGCATTTTTCCGTGAGTTGTTCGGTTCGGGCCAGTTGCTCGGATTTCAGGTCATACCGCAGAGCTGGTATGCTTCCGAGGGCGGTTTCTACTACAATAACGGTCTGATGCTCTTCCCGCCGATGGCTTTGATTATCGTGGGCTGCATAATATGGGCGCACCGTTCGTTCAACAAGGATTTACAGGAAAAATAGGAGGTAGGCTATGGAATCATTGAATATATTTATCAGGTCGATATTCATCGACAACATGGTATTCGCATTCTTCTTCGGAATGTGCTCTTACATAGCCGTATCGAAGAGTGTAAAGACGGCATTGGGATTGGGTTTGGCGGTGACGTTCGTCATGACCATGACGGTGCCTTTGAACTATCTGCTCAACGAGTACTTGCTTACGAAGGGAGCTTTGGCATGGACCGGCAATGAGGCTTTGGCCGATGTCGATTTGAGTTTTCTGTCGTTCATTGTCTTTATTGCGGTGATTGCATCGTTCACTCAGCTTGTGGAGATGGCTGTCGAGAAGTTCTCGCCGACGCTTTACAATCAGTTGGGCATCTTCCTGCCGCTGATAGCCGTGAACTGTGCTATTATGGGCGGTTCGCTCTTCATGCAGCAGAAGGTGGAGGCTGCGGAGATTACGTCGGTATGGCAGTCGATAGTATACGGATTCGGTTCGGGTCTGGGTTGGTGGCTGGCAATCGTGATGATGGCGGCCATTCGCG
>JAFLRS010000037.1 GCA_022511355.1 Alistipes sp. | reverse complement strand
TAAAAAGGAATATATTCACCCTCACTTTTGTAAAGTGAGGGAATGTGAATATGAAAAAGAAATATTCTCCCTCACTTTGCAAAGTGAGGGAGAATGAATATAAAAAGACAAAAGGTTTTGCCTTTTGTCTTTTTTATTAAGAATGCTGATGCTTTAGAGCGAAAACTCTTTTTTCAGTCGCTCGACTTCGTCCAACTTCTCCCAGCCGAAAAATTCGATCTCATGCTCCTCCTCGCGGCCGTTACGCACAAACATCACCTTCTCGGTGTAAGGACGACGACCGAAATGTCCGTATGCCGCCGTGGCCTCGAAAATCGGATTCTTGAGTCCGAAACGCTTCACAATGCTCGCAGGACGCAAATCGAACAACTTCGAAATTCGTTCGGCAATCTCGCCGTCCGAAAGATTGAGATGCCCCGTTCCGTAAGTGTCCACAAACACCGACAACGGATGAGCCACGCCGATCGCATACGACAATTGCACCAATACCTCGTCGGCAATGCCCGCCGCAACCATGTTCTTGGCGATATGACGCGCGGCATAGGCCGCCGAACGGTCTACCTTCGACGAATCTTTGCCCGAAAAAGCACCTCCGCCATGCGCACCGCGGCCTCCGTAAGTGTCGACGATAATCTTGCGTCCCGTAAGTCCCGTATCTCCGTGCGGCCCGCCGATGACGAACTTGCCCGTAGGATTGACATAAAGAATATAATCGTCGCCGATGAGTCCGGCCAGACGGTCCTGCGCACGCTCCAGACGAGCCTTCACACGCGGAATGAGAATCGTCCGCACATCGTCGCAGATGCGGTCGGTCTCCACCTGCTCGTCGTGCTGCGTCGAGACCACGATGGTATGCACACGCAACGGTTTGCGGGTTTCGCTGTCGTACTCGATGGTGACCTGACTCTTGGCATCGGGACGCAGATAGGTCATGACTTGGCCCTCGCGGCGGATGTCGGCCAACTCCTTGAGGATGACGTGCGAAAGCATAAGCGTGGCGGGCATGAGTTCGCGGGTTTCGCTGCAGGCGTATCCGAACATCATGCCCTGGTCGCCGGCACCCTGTTCCTCTTCGGTTTCGCGAACCACGCCCTGATTGATGTCGGACGACTGTTCGTGAATGGCCGAGAGAATACCGCACGAAGCGGCATCGAATTGATATTCGCTTTTATTGTAGCCTATACGGTCGATTACGCGCCGGGCGACGCCCTGAATATCGACATAAGCGTCGGAGCGGACTTCGCCGGCAACGACGACGAGACCTGTCGTGCAGAGGGTTTCGCAAGCGACTTTGGCATTGCTGTCGCGACGCAGGAATTCGTCGAGGACGGCATCGGAAATCTGGTCTGAAACTTTATCGGGATGTCCTTCGGACACCGACTCCGATGTAAATAAAAATCCCATAAGAAAACTGTTTTTTAATCAATTATCGTCAAAACTGATGTGTACGGGATTCGACGGAGTCGCAAATAAAAAAGAGTGCCGGTTTAGCAGTTTTTTATTGTGGTTGCAATCAGTCCAAATCCTTCCACAGCATCCCGTTGGTCCGAACGGGCGTGCAAAGATAAGACAACCGGTCGTCAAATCCAAATAAATTCACTATATTTACGCAAAATTGGAACACCATGAATGTCAAGATAGCCGAGGACTGGAGAGCCGTGCTGGCCGACGAATTCGAAAAACCTTACTTCGCACGACTTGTCGATTTCGTGAAAAGCGAATATGCTTCGCGACGCATCTATCCGCGCGGAGCCAACATTTTCCGCGCATTCGACAAATGTCCGTTCGAATCGCTCAAGGCGGTAATCATCGGTCAGGACCCCTATCACGGACCCGGACAGGCCAACGGACTCTGTTTCTCGGTGGGCGACGGAGTGCCGTTTCCGCCCTCGCTGCAAAACATCTTCCGCGAGGTGCATGAGGATACCGGCGCACCCGTACCGCAATCGGGCAATCTCGACCGCTGGGCCGAACAGGGAGTGCTGCTTCTCAACTCGGTGCTGACGGTCCGCGAACATGAAGCGGCTTCTCATGCGGGTCAGGGATGGGAGATCTTCACCGATGCCGTGGTGAAGGCCATCTCCGAACGCAAACAGGGCATAGTCTATATGTTGTGGGGCAGCTACGCCCAACGCAAAGGTGCCATTGCCGACCCCGCAACCAATCTGATACTCAAGGCAGTGCATCCGTCGCCGCTGTCGGTCTACCGCGGTTTCTTCGGCTGCCGTCACTTCTCGCAGGCCAACGACTATCTGCAACGGACGGGCCGTACTCCGATCGTGTGGTAATCCTGTGGAGCTGCGGCAAAAATAGCCGGAATGCAAATCCGTTTTCGGAGTCGTTGCGTGCAAAACGGCCTCTGCGGGCTTCGGACGAGGGGTCGCCGGAAAAGGTCAAAAACTTGTTGATAAGTCGCGGCGATTTTCTGAGAAATTTGTGTGCGATTAGCTATTTTTGTAATCCCTTTCCATTGATTTCAGAGGAGCATAGATTATGATACAAACCGTTCTCAAACGTGACGGCCGCATCGTCGGCTTCAACCGCGAAAAAATCGCTTCGGCAATCCGCAAAGCGATGCTTACCACCCGACAGGGCGAAGACGAACTGCTGATCAACAAGATAGTGGACCGCATCGCCGTGCGCGGCAACGAACAGTCTTCGGTCGAGGAGATTCAGGACATGGTCGAAATGGAGCTTATGTCGTCGCCCCGCAAGGAGGTGGCCAAAAGCTACATCGCCTACCGCAATCAGCGCAGCGTGGCCCGCAAGGCCAAGACCCGCGATATGTTCCTCGAAATCGTCGAGACCAAGAACAACGACATCACGCGCGAGAATGCCAATATGAATGCCGACACCCCTGCCGGCATGATGATGAAGTTCGCTTCCGAATCGACCAAACCCTTCGTGGACGACTTCCTCCTCTCCGACGAAACCAGATGGGCGCTGCACAACAACTATCTGCACATCCACGACAAGGATTACTATCCCACCAAGTCGCTCACCTGCATCCAGCATCCGCTCGACCGCATACTCGAACGCGGATTCGTCGCCGGACACGGTGAATCGCGACCCACAAAACGCATCGAAACCGCCTCTATCATGGCCTGCATCTCGATGGAAATCGTGCAGAACGAAATGCACGGCGGTCAGGCCATACCGGCATTCGATTTCTATCTGGCTCCGTTCGTCCGCCGCAGCTACATCGAAGAGATTAAAACCATCGAAAAACTCACGGGACTCGAACTCAAACATCTCTACGACACCCCCATCGAAGATTATGTCGTGCGCGACCTCGACTTCCTGCAGGGCGACGAACGTTTCCGTCAGCACGCCGTGAACCGCACCGTAAACCGCGTACATCAGTCGATGGAAGCCTTCATCCACAACATGAACACCATCCATTCGCGCGGAGGCAATCAGGTGGTATTCTCGTCGATAAACTACGGCACCGACACCTCGGCCGAAGGACGGTGCATAATCCGCGAACTGCTCCGCACCACCTACGAGGGCGTGGGCAACGGTTCTACCGCAATATTCCCCATTCAGATATGGAAAAAGAAGCGCGGCGTAAGTTATCTGCCGTCCGACCCCAACTACGACCTCTATGTAGAGGCTTGCAAGGTGGCCGCACGACGTTTCTTCCCCAACTTCGTGAATCTCGACGCCAGCTTCAACCGGCACGAGAAGTGGAACCCCGAGGACCCCAAACGCTATCTCTACGAGGTGGCGACCATGGGCTGCCGCACCCGCGTATTCGAAAACCGGTTCGGCGAGAAAAGCTCCGTCGGCCGCGGAAACATCTCCTTCACCACCATAAACATCGTGCGTCTGGCCATAGAGTGTATGTCCATCGAGGATGAGAAGGCGCGCATCGAACAGTTCTTCGTGAAGCTCGACGAACTGCTCGAAATCGCCGCCAAACAGCTCTGCGACCGCTACAACTTCCAGAAAACCGCTCTCGCCAAGCAGTTCCCGCTGCTGATGTCGTCGCTCTGGACCGGATGCGAAGAGCTGAAACCCAACGACACCATCGAACGCGTAATCAATCAGGGTACGCTGGGCATCGGATTCATCGGACTGGCCGAATGCCTTATCGCCCTCACCGGCAAACATCACGGCGAAAGCGAAAAGGCTCAGCAGTTGGGTCTGCGCATTGTGACCTATATGCGCGACCGTGCAAACGAATTTTCGGAGCGTTATCAGCACAACTTCAGCGTGCTGGCCACTCCCGCCGAAGGTCTTTCGGGCCGATTCACGCGCACCGACCGCAAAACGTTCGGCGAACTGCCCGGCATTACCGACAAAATCTACTATACCAACTCGAATCATGTGCCCGTATACTACAAGTGTTCGCCCAAACACAAGGCCGAGGTGGAGGCTCCCTATCACGAACTCACGCGCGGAGGCCATATCTTCTACATCGAAATCGACGGCGATGCCACGCACAATCCGCAGGCGATTATGGATATAGTCGATTTGATGGACAAGTACGACATAGGATACTGCTCGGTGAACCACAACCGCAACCGCTGCATGGATTGCGGACATGAAGATGCCGAAGATAATCTGGCCGTATGTCCCGACTGCGGCAGCGGCAACATCGACAAACTTCAGCGCATTACGGGCTATCTGGTCGGCACCACCGACCGCTGGAACAAAGCCAAGCTGGCCGAACTCAATGACCGGGTCATCCACAAATAGCATCCGCATACTCGACATCCGTTACGGGACATCGGTAGACGGAACGGGACTTCGCACCTCGATATACTGTTCGGGGTGCGAAAATCGTTGTGCGGGGTGTCACAATCCGCAGTCGTGGGACCCCGAAGCCGGCGAAAAAATGTCGGTCGAAGAGCTTTTCGGCCGCATAGCCGACGCCGACATGAATGTAACCTTCACGGGCGGCGACCCCATGTTCCGGCCCGAAGGATTCACGCAGCTGGCACGCATGATAAAACAGCGCACCGACAAAACCATATGGTGTTATACGGGATACAGGTTCGAGGATTTGATGCTCGACCCCTCACGACGCGCGCTGGCTCTGCTCTGCGACGTGATTGTGGACGGTCCCTTCATCGAATCGGAACGCGACCTGTCGCTTCGTTTCCGCGGCAGCCGCAATCAGCGCATCATCGACGTGCAAAAATCATTGCAGGGCGAAGTCGTGGAACTCGCCCTGCAATAAAGTGCGCACCGATTGCTTGCGCAATCAGTATTTGTAGCGCATCCACTTCCACAACTCCTTGAAAGTGGGTTTCTTGCCGTACATGAATATTCCCACGCGATAGATTTTTGCCGCGGCCCACACCGTACCGGCGAATGTCGCATAGAGAATGATGAGCGAAACGGCAATCTCCCACAGAGGCACTCCCGACGGAATGCGGGCCATCATGACGATGGGCGACGTGAAGGGTATGTAGGAACACCACACGGCCACCGGCGATGCGGGGTCGTTCATGATGGTCATCATTACGAATATCGAGATTATGATGGGCATCATCAGTATGGTCTGGAACTGCGACGCGTCCTGCACCGAATCGACACTCGAACCTATCGCCGCGAAGAGTGCCGAATAGAGCAGATAACCGCCCACCATGAAGAGCAGCAGCCATGCGAATATCGAAGCCACGTAGCCCGTATCGGAGAGCGTGCTTACGACCTTGAGTACCTCCATGTCCACGTCGGCCGACACTGCTTCGACCGCTCCCGATTGAAAAGCTTCGACGCTCTCGGCCACATCCGAAGGTATAATCATGGGCAGAGCCACGGCACAGGTGCCGCAGATGAGTACGCCCCATATTACAATCTGCACGGCAGCCACGGCGGCCACGCCCAGAATCTTGCCCAGCATGAGCTGATAGGGTCTTACCGACGAAACCATGACCTCGAGTACGCGCGAACTCTTCTCTTCGATTACGCTCTGCATAACCATGGCTCCGTAGATGATGAGGAACATATAGAGAATCATACCCAGCGCGAATCCCACTCCGGCCGAGAGGGCGGTCGAGGAGGAGAGTTCATCCTCCGAATCGGGTTCGTTGCGGAAGACCGACAGCGAAACCGAAGTCTTCACCGCCGCGAGGATGCTCTGCAGGTCGTGAATGTCGTACTGTTTGAGTTTTTCGCTCTCGATTATATCCTCGATGCGCTCCGTGATGGCGCTCTCGACCATCGCCGCCGACGAACCGTTGGTGTAAAGACGCACGTCGTTGGGATTTTCGAGGATTCCGGCTCCGATGTAGAGTATTCCGAAGATTTCGGTCATATTCTCGCGCACGCTGTCGAGCTGCGCATCGACCGGAACGAACATCAAATCGTCGTCCGATTCCAGCTGCGGAGCTATCACTCCGCTCTCGTCCACCACGGCCACGGTCTTGGTGCCGCCCTTGGCGTAGAACATTATCAGCGAGGGGATGACCATCATCGCTATCACGAATACCGGCATCAGTATCGTGCTGAGAATAAATGACTTTTTGCGTACACGCTCGTTAAATTCGCGTCCTATTATAATTGCTGTCTGTGACATTGCTTGCTTGTTTTATCGGTTTCTAAAGATTTCCGCTCACGGCGCGGATGAAAATATCGTTCATGCTCGGTATAAGCTCCTCGAACGAACGCAAATCCACCGCTTCGTTCACCGACGCTATTATGGGTCGTATGTCGGAGTCGTCGGCTATGCGCAATTTTATCGCGCGTCGTTCGGGCGAGGGTTCCGACTCCTCGAGGATTTCGTACCGGTCGGCCGCAATCGCTGCAAGCGGATTGCCCGCACCTGCGAACTCCAGACGGAAAATGTTGTTTCCGTAGCGTCGGCGCACCTCCTCGACCGGTCCCGACAGCACGTCGTGCGACTTGTTGATAAGGGTTATGTGGTCGCAAATCTGCTCTACGCTGGCCATGTTGTGGGTCGAGAATATTACGGTGGCGCCATTGTCGCGCAGAGCGAGAATCTCATTCTTGAGCAGGTCGGCATTCACGGGGTCGAAGCCCGAAAAAGGTTCGTCGAAAATGAGCAGCTGCGGACGGTGAAGCACTGTCACTATGAACTGCACCTTCTGAGCCATACCCTTCGACAGCTCCTCGACACGCTTGTTCCACCACGATTCGATGCCGAATTTCACGAACCACTCCTTGAGCCGCACCGTGGCCTCGCGACGCGAAAGACCCTTCAGGCGGGCGAAAAACAGTGCCTGTTCGCCGACCTTCATTTTGCGGTAGAGTCCCCGCTCCTCGGGCAGATAGCCTATGCGGCGGATATCTTCGGGAGCTATGTCGCGTCCGTCGAAGAGTACGCGTCCGCTGTCGGGAGCGGTAATGCGGTTGATGATGCGTATAAGCGTGGTTTTTCCCGCGCCGTTGGGTCCGAGCAGTCCGTAAACCGTGCCCCTCGGCACCGAGAGCGATACGTCATCCAAAGCTTTGTGAGCGGCAAAGCTCTTCGAGACGTGCTCCACTTTCAAAAGTTCCATAACGACAATATTGATATTAAGTCTCTGTTTCGAAGTTGCAAATATAGCAATATTTTCGTAAGACAAATAATTTTTATCGAAAATCAATAAAAAACCAATAAAAATCAATCTGCCGAAGAATTTATTTTCGGCAGATTGCATAATACATGGGTCGGTGCGGACCGACGGGCGGTATTCGGTTTTGTCAGTCTTTGAGGTAGTAGGTCACCGAGGTGACGACGCGGATGTTCTTAATCCACGGCGTATAGGCGTCGCGGTCCGAAATCGAAAACTGACCCTGCACCGCCGTCTTGATTTTGCCTAAACGGCTTTTGGAGTCGTCCGAAAATTTGAGAGCCGCTTCGCGGGCATTGCGCGTAGCTTCGGCTATCATTTCGGGTTTGATGTCATTCAGACCCGTATATTCATAGGTGGTGCGGTGTTCGTAGTCGTTGCTCAGAGCCACTCCCATCTTGAGCAGCTCGCCCTGACGGCGTATAAGCTCTATTACCTTCTCGACCTGCGACGAGGTTACGGTTATCACTTCGGTGATGTTGTAGCGGTAGGTGGCGTTGCTCTGCCAGGTCTGCGCATCCTTGTCGAAGAGGTCGGGAGCGCCTATCGAGATTTCGTTTTCGGGGATTCCGTTTTCAATCAGAAAGTTCATCACCGTCTGATTGTTGCTGTTCACCTGACGGTAGAGCTGCTGAAGGTCGTTGCCCACGGTTTTGACCACCAGCGGCCATGTCACCTTGTTGGCGGGCACTTCGCGTTCGGCGAGTCCGCGCACCACCACCTGACGGTCGCGGAATGCGATGTTGTTGATGGCCGCATAGAGAAATGCCCCCATACCGACCAGTCCCGCAGCAATCAAAAGCGCGGGCAGGGATTTGCGCAATGTTTCCATAGTTGTGCTTCGTTAATTAAAGTTTCCGCGGCGGCAGCTTCAAATCGCAGGCCGAAAAACGCGGCAACCGAATGTAAAGATACAATATTTTTACGATAAAACAAAATAAAAGTCCTAACTTTGCACGAAACGAGAATCTGCGATATATGTCTCACGTACCTCTTCTTATATCCGACCTTGCGGTTATACTTGTAGCTGCGGGTGCGGTTACGCTTCTGTTCAAGCGGCTGAAGCAGCCGGTTGTTTTGGGTTACATAGTGGCCGGTCTGCTGGCCGGACCCGCAATCAAGGCCATGCCCACGGTGGACGACGTGGAGCATATCCGGATATGGGCCGACATAGGCGTAATATTTCTGCTTTTCACTTTGGGTCTCGACTTCAGCTTCAAGAAGCTGATGAAGGTGGGCGGAACGGCCGTCATAGGCGCCGTGACCGTGGTGCTGGGAATGATGACGCTGGGCTACATAGCCGGAGTCTCGCTCGGATGGGGACACATGAACAGTCTGTTCCTCGGCGGTATGCTGTCGATGTCCTCGACCACTATCATATTCAAGGCTTTCGACGACATGGGGCTTCGCAATCAGCGTTTTGCCGGCATCGTATTCGGAATACTCGTGGTCGAAGACCTCTTTGCCGTGCTGCTCATGGTGCTGCTCTCGACCCTCGCCGTGAGCAAACACGTCGAAGGACGCGAACTGCTCGACAATGTGGTGCGGCTCGGAGTCTTTCTGCTGTTCTGCTTCGTGGTGGGCATCTATCTCATACCCTCGTTCCTCAAGAAGGCCCGCCGGTTCCTCAACGACGAAACGCTGCTCATAGTCAGTTTGGGACTCTGCCTCGGCATGGTGATAATCGCCACCAAAGCGGGATTCTCGTCGGCGCTCGGAGCCTTCGTCATGGGTTCGATACTCGCGGAGACGGTGCAGGCCGAACACATCGAACATCTCGTCAAACCGGTGAAAGACCTTTTCGGAGCAATCTTTTTCGTGTCGGTGGGAATGCTTATCGACCCCGCGCTGCTGTGGGAGTACAAACTGCCCATTCTGATTCTTACAGTGGCGGTAATGGCCGGTCAGATATTCTTTGCGAGTTCGGGCATTCTGCTCTCGGGTCAGACCATCCGCATAGCCATACAGTCGGGATTCGCACTGGCTCAAATCGGCGAATTCGCATTCATCATCGCCTCGCTCGGACTCTCGCTCGGCGTCACCGACCACTTCCTCTATCCCATCGTCGTGGCCGTGTCGGTCATCACCACATTCTTCACCCCCTACATGATACGACTCGCCGAACCCGCCTGCAAAAGCGTCGAACGAATAATGCCCGCATCGTGGATGCAGTTTTTCAACCGCAACTCGTCGGGTTCGAACACCATACGCCAAAAAAGCGACTGGAACAAACTCATAAAGGCTCTGCTCCGCATCGTGGGCACCTATACCGCCGTGACCGCCGTACTCATCTTCGCATGGATGCGGTTCGTGTCGCCCGTAATCACCGGATACATCCCCGGCATCGGCGGAGGTGCGCTCTCGTTGGCCGGCATACTCCTCATTATAGCCCCCATGCTGAGAGCCATAATGATGAAGAAAAACAACTCTAAAGAGTTCCGCCGTCTGTGGAACGACAGCAAGTACAACCGCGGACCTTTAGTGTCGCTCGTCGTACTGCGAATCGTACTCTGCATGGGACTCGTCATGCTGCCCGTAGCACGGTTGGTCAATCCCACGCTCGGCGTAGGTCTGGCCGTCGCAGCCTCGGTGGTGGGCGTGGTCATCTTCTCGCGGCGACTCAAAAAACAGTCTATTCTGATGGAACGGCGCTTCTTCACCAACCTCACCGCACGCGAAATGGAGAATCGCCGCAATGCCACCATAAGTCAGCGGTTCGCAAGCAATATGCTCGAACGCGACCTGCATCTGGCCGACTTCGAGGTCAAACAGAACTCGCCCAGCATCGGACTCACGCTCAAAGAACTCAATTTCCGTCAGAAGTGCAACGTCAATATAGTGACCATCATTCGCGGCGACCGCCGAATCAATATCCCGGGCGGCGAAGAGCGTCTGTACCCCTTCGACAAACTTGTGGTCGTGGGCTCCGACGACGACCTCTCCAACTTCCGTCAGTATGTCGAGGAGCGCTACCGCGAACGGCAGCACGACAACAACGAACCCCGCGAAGTCAATATGGAACAGATTTTCATAGGCGAAGGTTCGCCGCTCATCGGCCGTACAATCTCGGAATCGGGAATCCGCGACAAGGCCGGTTGTCTTGTCATAGGCATCGAACGCGGTACGGAATCGATAAAGAATCCCCCTCCCTCCACCGTCATCGAACACGGCGACATCGTGTGGATAGTCGGCGAATACGAAAAGGTCCTTCAATTGAGCGAAGGCTCGGCCGAATAACCGCAAAAAAACGGGCGTCCTCCCTTTCAGGAGCGACGCCCGTTCAACTCTGCACGGTTCGGAGTCTATTCCACCGTCACCTCGTCCACATAGTATTTCGTCGCCTTGCCCGGACGGGTGTGGTCGGCAGGACACGGACCCGCTCCCGCAAGCGATATGCGTATGTAACGGGCGCATCCCGCTCCCGTTTCGAACACCGCATTCTCGGTAAACGAACCCTCGGCGAAAATCTCCTCCGCAGTGTAGCTGCGTTCGGCCGCAAGCGTGAAATTCCCGTTGTCGTCCGAAACCTCTATCCTCACCGAAGCAGGTTTGGTAACGGCCATTCCGTAGTTGGTCACAAAACCCATGGAGACCCTCGAAAATTCAGTACTCTCGCCCAAATCCACCGTAAAGGTCACATCGTCCTTATCCCACGAACACCATTCAAGGTCGGTCTGCTTCACGCTTCCGCGAACGCCGTTGAGCAACAGGCGCTCATCGCCGCGACCGTTCACTATCCTTTTGGCCGTAGCCTTGTTCCACCGAAGAGGCAGCTCCAAAACAGCTCCCGTGCGTCTTCCGCCGGCAAAGGTCGCAGCCTTCAGAGTGACGGGCCCGCGGAACAGAAGCGGAACTTCATAGAGAGCCGATTCGGCAGCGGGAGTCGAACCGTCGGTCGTGTATCGAATCTCCACGTCGGGACGTATGCACGACAACGACACCGACAAAGCTCCGTCTTCGGGAGTCACCGTCTGCTGGATGTTGTACATCGAACGCGCATAGATGATATTGCGCTCCTCCAACTGCGGCACGAATGCGTCGAGACGTTTGAGGAACGCCTCCCAGTTCTTGTTGCCGCGGCCGCACCATGCAACCTCCGAAAGAGCTACCAAACGCGGAAACAATTGATATTCGACATCTTCGGTCGAGTTGCAGAATTCGGTCCACATACAGGCCTGCACTCCCATCAGCAGATTCTCATATTCGGCGGGCCACTGCGGACGCACCGGTTCGTATTCGTAGACATCTTTAAGCGAACCGCCCGCAAAATAGGTCGCAGGCTCGAACCATTGCGGACCCTGATAACGGATGAAATACATCAGACGCGCCGGAGTCATTATAAAGCGGTGCCCCTGTGCCGCCGCCTTGAGCGCAGCCTGACCCATTCCCTGCCAGCCGGCGATTATCACCCCTTCGGGCAGACGGCTGTTGGTCAGTTCGTCCCAGCCTATCACCTCGCGGCCCTTGCCGCGCACATAGTCGCACATTCGGGCCATGAACCAACCCTGAAGCTCCTCTTCGTCGGCCAGATTCTCGGCTTTCATCCGCGCCTGACAGCGGGGACATATTTTCCAGTGCGTTTTCCACGCCTCGTCGCCGCCCAGATGGATGTATTGCGACGGAAAGAGTTCGAGTACCTCGTCGAGTATATTTTGCAGGAATTCGAATACGCCGTCGTTGCCGGCACAGTAGATTATGTCGGCATTGTCGCCGCCTATGCCGGGCAGTACGCCTATGTACTTCCCGACCACGGGGCAGGCATATTCGGGATAGGCTGCCAAAGCGGCGTTGGCGTGTGCGGGCATATCGATTTCGGGAATCACTTCTATGTGACGCTCGGCTGCGAATGCGACTATCTCGCGAATATCATCCTGAGTATAGAATCCTCCGATTGTGGCGGGTTCGCCGGGCTGCGGATTGCGGCGGGCGGGGAACGGAGTGTCGGGACGATCCACGCGCCATGCACCCACTTCGGTGAGTTTCGGATAGCGTTTTATCTCGATGCGCCAGCCGTTGTCGTCGGTGAGATGCAGATGCACTTTGTTGAGTTTCATTGCGGCTGCGGCGTCGATGATTTTCAGCACTTCGTCTTTGGGGATGAAGTATCGCGAGGGGTCGAGCAGCACGCCGCGGAATCCGAATCGGGGTTCGTCGGCCAGATGCAGTGCCGGCAGTGTGCCGTCTTCATCGAGCAGTTGTTTGAGGGTTTGCAGAGCGTAGAAGAATCCGCAATCGTCGGAGGCTTGTATAAGTACGCTTTTCGGCGAGACGTCTATGGTATAGGCTTCGTGAGCGAGTGCATGGTCGGTGACGAAGTGTACGGAGGCTTTTGCGGACTTTTTGACTACGGGTTTGGACGGATATCCGGCGGCTTCGAGCAGTTGCGAGGCTATTGATTTCTGATAGTCGTTTTCGAGAGAGAATACTGTTTTGGCGTTAATTGAGAATGAGCCGTCGAGCATTTGTACGGATGCGGGGGCCGGCACGACTGATACGAAGTCGTGAGATTGAGGAGATTCTTTGAGGTTCGCGGTTGCGATTGTGGCAGTAATCGCAGCGAGTGTTGTTGCGAGGAAGATAACAGCGATTTTTTTCATTGTTTCTACGGTTTATTTTGGCTTGAGTGTAAAAATAGCAAAAAAAATCCTAATCACAAAAGGCTGAAGGCTTTTTGTGATTAGGAGCGAAGTATTCTTTTCTTTGTTGCTTTTCCTTTTCGCACCTTTTGCGGTCAAAAGGTGCTGCCAAAACTCTCCGTAAGGCGGATTCTTCGGGAGTCTTACCAAACAAAGGATATGGAAACCTTACAGCGAATCCGCTACCCGTCTTATTCTGTCGGCAAGGTCACAAAGCGCACCTTTTAGTTGTTTCATTTCTTCTTCGGTAAAGCCGCCTTCGCCACCGTTACCGTCTATGCCGTCGAGCTTGTGATACATCCATGAACTGGATTTCCCGAAGTATTGGCGAGAAATATCAGCCCACGATATTTCAGTGAGAATGTCGTAGACCTTTCTTCTTAACGGTGAATCCTTCATTTCACATCAGTCATTAAAAGTTGTGATTGTTGTTGTTTATAAAGATGATGACTCCGACCTGTTGTTCGGGATGCTCTTCGGGCGAGACTCTCTGTACCCGTGCATCGAAGAGGTCATCGTAACCCAGCTCCAGAAATTTGCTCAGAAGTTGATTCTGACTTCGCGGCACGAAACCGAGTTTGTAGTCGCCGTAGTAAATCGCCACTGCACAAGGGTCGTACTTGTTTTCCTCCTCGTACACCAGCTCCAACTTAGCTCCGGGCTTCAACTCTCCGAGAACCAGACAGCCCTCCCAATAGGAGAAACCCGCAATGCTGAAGTTGATGAAGTGTCTGTTTGTCGTAACTTTTCTTGCCATAACTTTGTTGTTTTTTAATGATTACGGCACAAAAGTACGGGCTGTTTTTGACAGTTTGCGTCAATGGATGAATTTTTTGTCGAGATTTTCGATTTTCTCGCGGAGATAGTGTTCGAGATGAGGCGAATCGACTATTTCTATATCGTCGGCGAGTCCGAGTACGAACCGGCCTACACCGAGCGGACTGCACAC